>JBKCVJ010000062.1:2500-6702 GCA_046317915.1 Sphingobacteriales bacterium | reverse complement strand
GGAAGGAGAGGTGGCGAGCGCTGAAAAAGTGCTGCACAGTGGTGCGAAACCATTTACGGCGATCATCGGCGGCGCGAAAGTGTCTGACAAGATCCTGATCCTTGAGAACCTTTTGGAGAAAGCAACAGACATCATCATCGGAGGCGGAATGGCTTACACCTTTATGAAAGCACAGGGTGGGCATATCGGCAATTCGCTTTGCGAAGAGGATCGTATTGAGACCGCGAAGAGCCTTTTGGCTAAAGCGGAGGAGAGAGGCGTTTGCATTCACCTTCCCCCGGATTCTATCATTGCGGATAAGTTTGATGCGAATGCGGATACATCCGTAGCGCCATCCGGTCAGATCCCTGACGGGTGGATGGGTTTAGATATTGGTGAGATGGCATGCAACCAATTTGCCAATGTGATCCATCACTCTAAATTGATATTGTGGAATGGTCCGATGGGTGTGTTTGAAATGGAGAAGTTCCAGCATGGTACAAAGACCATCGCCAAAGCCGTAGCGGATGCAACAGCGCAAGGAGCGTTCAGCCTGGTGGGTGGTGGCGACAGTGTGGCGGCGGTGAACCAGTTTGGATATACAGACAAAGTGAGTTATGTGTCAACCGGCGGCGGTGCGATGCTGGAATATTTTGAAGGGAAAGTACTTCCCGGTATTGCAGCGATCAAATAACTTGACACATAGTTTATGTGGATAGTCACAACATATTTCTGATTCAACATTATCTTAGGCTTACTAAACACAGCAAAATGAAGAATATAGGTCTTATCGTAGTTCTTGTAGCGATTCTTTTACTTGGCGGTTGCGGTTGCAGCGGCTATAACAACATGGTTAAACTTGACCAGGATGTTAAAGGCAAATGGGGTAATGTACAAAGTGAGTACCAGCGCAGGTCTGACCTGATCCCCAACCTCGTTAACACAGTTAAGGGCGCCGCAAATTTTGAGCAGGAAACCCTTACCAAAGTGATTGAAGCGAGGGCGAAGGCTACGCAGACAACCATCGATCCCACAAATCTTACACCTGAGAATATCCAGAAGTTCCAACAAGCACAGGGTGAACTTTCCGGCGCATTGAGCAGGTTGCTGGTAACGGTTGAGAAATATCCGGAGCTGAAAGCCAACGCCAATTTTACGGCGCTTCAGGCGCAGCTGGAAGGTACAGAGAATAGGATCAAGGTTGCCCGTAATGATTTCAATACATCCGTACAGGGGTACAATACCGCAGTGAAAACATTCCCGAACAACATCTTTGCCAACATGTTTGGATTTAAAGAGAAAGGTTATTTCGCGGCAGATCCAGGTTCGGACAAGACGCCGACGGTTGACTTTGGTAAATAAAACAATAGCATTGGGACTTTTTTCTTTCCAACAGCCCAAGACGCTTTTCACTGAGGCAGAGAAGACGGCCATCGTTGATGCCATCAGGGAAGAAGAGCGGCGTACCAGTGGCGAGATCAGGGTCTACGTAGAGAGTAAATGCAAATACGTAGACCCTGTGGATCGCGCTCAGGAAGTCTTTTTTCATCTGGAAATGGAGCAGACAGAACATCGCAATGGCGTGCTGATCTATATCGCGCACCGGCACCGGCAACTGGCCATTTTTGGAGACGAAGGCATTTTCAACGCGCTCGGGAAAGCATATTGGGATCAGGAAGTTCAACTGATGCTGAAGGCGTTCAATGCGCACCACTTCGCAGATGGAATCATTACCATCATCAGGGATATCGGCAAAGCACTTCATGAGAAATTTCCGTATGAACGCACGACGGATAAAAATGAATTGCCAGACGACATCGTATTCGGACATTAATGAGAAAAATTTTCTTCGCCATATTTTTTCTGGTTTCGCTGTTTGCGCAGGCGCAGATAGAGAAAGCGTTACCACCCCGGCCCAATCCTCCCAAATTGGTGACGGACTTGACCGGTACGCTCACGCCTGACCAGAAGGATGCACTGGAGCGGAAGCTGGTGGCGTATGATGACAGTACTTCTAACCAGATCGCCATCGTGATCATTCCCAGTACGGGCGACTATGATATTTCCGACTATGCGTTTGCATTGGGAAGGTCGTGGGGTGTGGGAAACAAGAAAAACAACAATGGCGTTGTGGTGCTGGTGGCCAAGAACGACCGGAAGATGTTTATAGCGCCTGGTTACGGGCTTGAGGGCGCGATCCCTGACATTACAGCCAAGCAGATCATAGACAATGAGATGCTGCCCAATTTCAAGGGTAATGACTTTTACCGCGGTCTTGATGAAGGAACCAATGCCCTGATGGAGGCGGCGAGGGGGGAGTACAAAGCGCCCGCTGGCTATGCCAACCGGGGCGAAAAAGACGGCGGAGTTCCCGTTTTACTGATCATCATTATCATCATTGTGGTCATCATGATCATCTCGCGAGGAGGTGGCAGGGGCGGCTCATTCATGAGCAGGAGAGGGTATCGTGATTTCAACGGTCCGCCCGTGATCTGGTTCCCTACCGGTGGCGGTGGAGGTGGTGGCGGCTTCGGCGGCGGTGGCGGTGGTTTTGGCGGTTTCGGCGGCGGCAGCTTTGGCGGCGGCGGCTCAGGCGGATCATGGTAGGAATAAACAATTGACAATTGGAAAATGACAATTAGCAATAGTTTTTAGAAACTAGTGACTAGTCTAGTTACTAAAGACTTGTATCCAGTGCCAATTGTCAATTGCAAATTGCCAATTGCTAGTTACTAATTCTTACCTTTAGGTATGCGAGTCCTAATCCTATTTATACTCCTGGCTAGTCCGTTAGTCATGCTGGCCCAGCATAATCACTTCATCTACATTCAAGGTGAAGACCAGCAACTGTTTTACCTGAAGAAATCCGGGGAGGTTATCTCTTCCTCAACCACAGGGTTTCTCATACTCCCCAAATTACAGGGCGGTACACATCAGTTTATTATCGGGTTTCCCAGGGATCAGTTTCCTGAATATTCGTTTGACATCGAGATCAAAGGGAAGGACAGGGGGTTTACGCTGAAGAACTACCAGGACAAGGGGTGGGGACTGCTTGATATGCAAAGTCTTGACGTGATTATGGGAAAAAGAATAGAGGTGAAGAAAGAAGCGCCTCCAACTTACGGTGCATTAAGTGATGATCCGTTTTCCATGATATTGGCCTCCGTTGTCAGTGACCCGGGCATCAGGGAGACCTCGTTGGTACAATCTGCTGTATGGGTGTCTGCGCCCGTTCCTAAGGTTGAGCAGAAAGCAGACAAGCCTGTGGCGTTGAAGGAAGACAAGAAGCCTGAAACGAAGACCACGGAGAAGCCACCTGTAGAGCCGCCGGTGGTGGTGACTGGTGCTGAAATAAAGCCTGAAGTGAAGCCTTCCGTACAACCCGATCTGGCTAAGCAAGATGTTCCCGAGAAGAAGTTGCCGGACCCAGGGGTAGAGCAGATAGCGGTGAAAAAGGCAGAACCTGCAGTAACAGAACCCATCGCAAAGAAAGAAGAGAAGGTTGAGCCGGCACAATCAAAACCAGCTGAGAAATATGTTGCACAGAAAGTGGTGAAGATCAGTGAACTGAAGACCTGGACGGGTTATCAGCTAACGTATATAGACCAAAGCAGTGGGACACCGGATACCATCAAGGTGATCATTGATGATGCGCCGGTTGAGGCAGCGCCAGCTAAAACGGAACCTGCGGTGCTGAGCAGTGCAAAGCTACCCAGAACAGATTGCAAGGTGATGGCAAGGGAGAAAGACGTGTTGAACCTCCGCAAGAAGATGCTGACCATTGTTAAAGAGGAAGAGATGGTTGAAACCGCCATGAAAGAACTGCGCGTCAAGTGTTATACCGTAGAGCAATTACAGAACCTGAGTTATGTGTTTATAACGGATCAGGGCCGATTGATGCTGTTTGAGCAGGCCTATCCTTACATTTTTGACCCGGCCAATTTCCACCGTTTGGAGAAACTTCTCAATAATGAGGAGTACCTGAATAAATTCAAAGCACTTATTAAATAGCCAGTGCATGCCGAGGTATTTTCTGGAGGTGATGTACAAGGGGACAGCCTACAGCGGCTTCCAGGTGCAGAAGAATGCGCTCTCGGTGCAGCAGGTGGTGGAAGAGGCGTTGAAGGTATATCTGCGCCAGCCCGTTGCCCTGACGGGCTCCAGCAGAACGGACGCCGGCGTCCATGCCTTGCAGAACTACTTCCATTTTGACCATTCCGGAG
>JBKCVJ010000061.1:0-3856 GCA_046317915.1 Sphingobacteriales bacterium | reverse complement strand
TGCAAGCTGAGTTGCGTATAAGATTTAGTCATGGTAAACCAAATTTCATACTAACCAGTCAGATTTTTGGAAAATGGCCCTTAAAAGCCATTTTTCCAAGAATCGTTTGTCAATCAATTGCACTTATCTGTTGAACACAGCGAGAAATTCAATTTGTTCTCTGACCACTTTAACCCTCGGATTGCGGGTGAACTGAACGGTCAGCATGTGAAGCTCGTAAAGTTTCAGGGCGAGTTCATTTGGCACAAGCATGATCATGAAGATGAACTCTTCCTTGTTGTGAAAGGTAGTTTCGTAATGGAACTGCGGGATCAGCACATCACATTAAATGAAGGCGAGTTCCTGATTGTGCCCCGCGGCGTAGAGCATCGGCCCGTTGCTAAAGAGGAAGTGCAGTTGATCTTGTTTGAACCTGCCTCAACCTTAAATACCGGAGATGCGGAGAGTGAATTGACGAAGACAAAGCTGGAACGCATTTAGTAGGTCGCAATCTAGGTCGCAGGTCGCATAGTTCGCAGTTCGCAGCTCGCCACTAGCCATTAGCCAATAGCCAATAGCATAAAGAAATGAAGGCAACAACACCTATTCCACTTACAGAACGCTATCAGATCCTTGATGTCCTTCGTGGCTTTGCACTTCTCGGCGTAATGCTCGATAATCTTTTTGGCTTCACCGGCTGGGCATTTGCATCCGAAGCAAGAAAACAGGCCACCAACATGGAATTCCGATGCCATCCTCGCCACACTGGAACAAGTGTTCATCAACGGGAAATTTTACAGCATCTTCTCGCTCTTATTTGGCATCGGATTCTCTATCATCCTTGTGAGAAATGAAGCAAAGGGAATCAACCCTTTAAAGATTTTCTACCGGCGCCTATTCGTGCTCCTGTTGATTGGCGCCATTCATCTTTTTGTTTTCTGGGAGGGCGATATTCTCATGCTCTATGCGATGATCGGAATGGTGCTGCCCTTGTTCCGGAAGATGACCGACAAAACCCTGATCACCATTGCCATCACATTAATCTTATCACCCTTAGTGATAGACCTGATTTCCGTTTTGCTGAATATTAGTCTTGGTGCAGGTTTAGAAGGCCTGGCCATGAAGATCGATCAGCACAATGGCTTGCCGCTCAGTAAAGAAGGCTACGCCACTTACCTCTACAAAGAAGGCGCAGGCTGGCGCGAGTGGCGGAACTGGGAACTGTCCGGATGGGCCTATCGCTACAGTTATATTCTGCACAGCAACCGCATTCCCAAAGTGTTGGCGCTCTTCCTGCTTGGTTTTGTTGTGGGACGAAACATGATGTTCGCGAAACTGGAGGAACACATCGGTCTCTTAAAAAAACTTCGCTTCTGGGGACTGCTGATCGGCATACCCATGGGCATCGTCTCTTTTTATTTTGAGATCTTCCGCAAAGGAGTGCCCAACCCCGAAGGACTCATACACACCGCGGCCTATGCCTTTAGTGTTGTGCCGATGAGCCTCGCCTATGCATCTATCATATGTCTTTACTGGCATCGCAAAAACGGACAAACACGTTTGCGTTTTCTCGCACCAGTAGGACAAATGGCCCTGACTAATTACCTGATGCAAACCTTCTTCGGCATCTTCATTTACTATGGCGTTGGTCTCGGTTTAGGCGGCAACATCGGTCCAACCATTTTCTTTCCCGCGGGCATCGCCGTCTATGTCATCCAGATTCTCTACAGCAACTGGTGGATGCGCCATTTCAGGTTTGGCCCGATGGAATGGATCTGGCGCCAGCTGACCTACGGAACGCGACTGCCCATCCGAAAGCAATAACTTTAACAAGGTATTGCAAATTCAAGCCGGATATTAGTGCAATGAAAAAACTCTACTTGCTGCTGACCTTCATCGGCACATTTAGCATCGCCCTTGCACAGCAAACGGAGAGAATCGTTGTGTACCGCGAAGATCCGCATGATCTCTATGCGAATATGGATGCAGACAGTACCACCCTGTTTTATGAAAAAATGGTTCCGTCAGTAAAACCCATCGGCGTGCTGGTAGTGATGCCCGGCGCAGGAGAACTCATCAAAGAAACCATTCAGGAAAGTGGTATCGGCAAACTGGCCGCGCAAAAAGGATTCATTGTCATCTTCCCCTCTATCAACCGAAGTATCGGTAAGCATATTTACGAACATGCTTTCCTGGATACCATTTTCAAACAGGTAGTGAAGGCGCATGGGGTAGGGCGTGATCGCTTTGTCCTCGGCGGTTTTTCCGGCGGTGGCATGGTTGCGCTGTCTTACACGGAAAAAGCCAATCGCGAGCCCGGATCAACCTTCGTGAAACCACGCGCCGTTTTTGGCGTAGATCCGCCGCTGGACTATGCGCACCTCTGGAAGAATAGCGAAAAGAATATTGAACGCGGCTATTCGCCAGTTGCCATTGACGAAAGCAAATGGATCCAGGGTATGTACACGGCCGAATTTGGCGGATCGCCCAAGCAATTCCCGGAGACTTACCTGAAATATTCAATCTTCACCTATGACGACAAAGACGGCGGCAATGCCAAATACCTGGTGAATACACCCGTGCTGCTGTTTACAGAACCGGATATCCTTTGGCAGATGGAAAACCGACGCCGTGATTATTATGACCTCAACTGCGCAGACATCTCTGCCATGATCAACCTGCTCCGGATGAAAGGAAATTTACATGCCCATATGATTGTGACCTACAATAAAGGAGTCCGAACTGACGGACAAAGACATCCGCATTCCTGGAGCATCATGGACCCCGCGGAATGCTTGGATTGGATCTTGGACAGGATGTGAGAAAGATTGTTCAATCGACTAATCATTACAACATATATTGTTCCTAACATCTATCTGCATGAAAACGCCCCAGATACTTCTATTGATATCGATCTCCTTTGTTTTTTCATTTTGCAACAATTCGGATCCTACATCAGCTTCCGTTTCTAAAAACATTGCGGATAGTATCAAAAAGAAAACGGAAACAGTGCAGACGGAGAAGGAAAAAAAATGGGATGACTACTGGCGAGAGGATAGTATTCGACTAAACGAAGTTTTGCGTGGTGCTATGGATTCTATTGCTTTAAAGAGAATGGGCGAGAGGGATTCCGTTAGGTACAATATTGAACTGGATAGTGTAATGGTTGATGTTGAGATCGGGTCAGGCAATTATTTTAACGGTCCTTTTTCCTATCGGCTCATTCGTTTAACGAGTCCTTTAAGTGTCCGCATATACATCTGTGCAAAATCAGGTAACATTTGGGAGCCTATATTGTCACATAACCAATGGGAAATGACGTATGTTAACGATACTGTTATGGACGTCAATGGTGACAGACGCAAAGACTTCGTGATTGATTGGTATGGCTCAACTGGCTGTTGTTTAAAGGGATTCAGCATAGTATACCTCTTACGGGATGATATGAAGTCATTTTCCGATCAATTTGAATTCATCAACCCGACCTTTTCGCCAAAAGAACATATAGTCCGTGGAGTGAATTATGGACCTGCCGGATATACCGATATGTACAAATATAAATGGACAGGCGAGAGAGTTGATACCATAGAATATGTCAGTTATCAAACGGACAAGGATGGCAATAAGACCGGCAGGGTGGAGTTGCGAGATGCTCACGATCGGGTTATAAAAGTCCTGCCATCTGTACCCAAGGAGTACAGAAAAATTTATGACTATGATTGGTTTACCGGAGATATTTATTGACGTCTCTTAAAACTTGCTTTAAGCGGACCCACTCAAATCGTATCATCGCAGAACAGGGAAGACCATTTTCCCGTGAGCCGAATATTGTATCTAATCGGCTCATATATTTACCATATTTGAGCTGAAAACATTA
>JBKCVJ010000060.1:0-3775 GCA_046317915.1 Sphingobacteriales bacterium | reverse complement strand
TGAACCATTTCGTTTTAAAAATGCGTGAAGGGGGCTCAGACTTATTTTATACATACCCCTGCCATGGGTGGCAGCAATCAAGTCCCCGCTTGACTCATGCATTTCCAAATCAGCAATCGCAGCACCAGGCATATGGTTACCAAGATAGGACCAGGTCTTCCCCCGGTCTATTGAAATGTAAACGCCACGAAGGGTGCCTGCATACAAAATATGCTCATTAGAAGGGTCTTCCAGCACACAATTCACGGGCTCATCAGGCAGACCTGCTGCTATGCTTTTCCAGTGCTGCCCATAATCTTCCGACACATAGAGATATGCTTTCAGATCATCGTAATTGATCCCTGTCATCGCCAGGTAAACCCTTTCTTTTACAAACCGGGAAGGACAAATACTGCGGATGTAATTATTGGCTAGACCGATATCGTTCTCTTCCCAATTTGCACCATCGTTTTTGGATACCCAGAAAGCACCTTTATCCGTTCCAGCATAAAGTAATCCCTTCACTAAAAAAGATTCTGCTATTGCCCCGGTTGAAAAAGACTTCTTTGCGATGGTGGATGAGACTGTTAAGTTCGGGCTGATCACTTTCCAGCTATCGCCTCTATTGGTGCTTTTGAAAATATAATTACCACCATGATAGAGGGTTTCTTTTTGATGCGGCGAGATGAAATAAGGCGTGATGTAGTTGAACGTTAACGCATCTTTTATAGCCGGCGGTAGTTCAGGTTGGATGTCTTTCACTTTGTCTGCCTTCTTATCAAAACGAACAATTCCGCCATGTTGAGAACTATAGTAAACGATGTTATCATCTTGAGGATCCACCTGTGTAACACAACCATCGCCTCCATCCCAGGGATCTATCCATATGTATTTCCATGGGTCAGGAATCAATGGATTAAATTCTTTAGGAGGACCATACACCGTTGCATTATCCTGCGTGCCACCATAGACCATATGGTTTTTCTGATCAATGGTGAGGTCATAAAACTCGCCAACCGGAATGTTGTTGTAATGAAGCCATGTTAATCCTTTATCGTAGCTGACATATAAACCACCATCGTTACCGGCAGCAATATGGTTTGGATTATTGGGGTTAATCCACAACTCACACTGATCCAGGTGAAATCCTTTTGCCAATCCAGTATTTACCCGGTTAACCTTTCCGCCGATCGTAGAAAATGTTTTCCCTCCGTCTTTGCTATGGGCGAGGCGCACACCGAGACAATATATCTCTTCATCATCTTTCGGGTTTATATATACATCGGTAAAGTACCAGCCAATCACAGAGAAAAACCGAAGCGAATCTGTGTGCGTTTTGTTCCAGGTGATCCCACCATCTATGGTCTTATACAATTCTGCCGATGTGCCGGGAGGATTGTTTAGGTTGTCGATGAGGGCATAGGCCTTTAGCGGATTGGTATAGGATACCGTCAGACCGATCCGCCCCGTCTTTGGGCCAGTCGGCAGTCCTTTATTACAAAGGGTCCATTGCCTTCCACCATCCGTACTTCTATACACCCCGCTATTTTTTCCGCTAATACCTGGATGCATCTCCCACATGGAAGCATACATGATCCTGGGATCAGAGGGGGAAATGACAATATCATTTGCACCTGTTGAATCATTCACATACAATACCTGCTGCCAGGTTTTGCCGCCATTGGTTGTTTGATAAAGACCGCGGTTTTTATTGGTTGACCACAAATGACCCAGTACGGCAACCATTACGATATCCGGGTTATTGGGATGAATAGCGATTTCGGCAATGGACCATGAATCTTCAAGGCCGATGTGCTGCCAGGTTTTGCCGGCATCGTTGGAACGGTACATTCCTGTTCCGGGCAGTGTAAAATTTCGGGGCTTTTTCAAATTCTCTCCCGTACCGAGATAAATAATATTGGGATCAGATGGCGCCAGTTCCATATCACCGATACCCAATGAAGCCTGCTCCTGAAAAACACAATCCCAGCTTACACCATTGTTTACGGTCTTCCACAAACCTCCCGAGCCAAAACCAACATACATGTTACCGGGATGAGCCGCATCTACCTGCACCACATCAGCCCTTGCTGAATTCACTGCAGGTCCAATGGAAACCCAGTTCAGCTTATAGGGGGTCTCCCTTTTCATTGCAGCGTATATTTGAAAAGAGCGCTCTAAGGGCGACTGGATTTGCTGGGCATAAACATGAGCACCTGAACATAAAATTACCAGACCGAAGATGGTAAAATCCCGCTTCATTTTTCCGGGTATTTAAGGTTTATCATACATTTACTCTATGATGAATATAAGCAAGATTGATATGCATTCTCCGGCTATTTCTACATCTAAACCCAAAAAACCGTGATTACATTTATCTGGATTGTACTGGCTATGCTGACCATTTGGTATAGCATTGTTTTCTTCAGGGATTTTTGGAAGCATAAAAACAACCTTGAGCCTGTCAGTTGGGTAAAGGCCGGAATCATTGGTTTTGTTGTCAATTTCTTTGACGTCTTGGGCATTGGAGCTTTTGCTCCTCAAACGGCCTTATTGAAATTTACCAAACAAACAGAAGATCGGGTTTTGCCAGGCACGCTTAATGTTGCGAACACGCTCCCCGTGCTGATCCAGGCCATTATTTTCATTACGGTTATAGAAGTTGAACCCGTTACGCTGATCCTGATGTTGCTGGCCGCAGCAGCTGGAGCCGTATGGGGTGCGGGCATTGTTTCAAAATTATCGGAAAGAAATATTCGCTTAACCATGGGGATTGCTTTGTTTATTACCGCATGTTTTATGTTCGCGGGCAAAATGAACTGGATACAGGGAGGCGGTACAGCCATAGGCTTGTATAATGTAAAATTAGCCATCGCCGTCTTTGTAAATTTTATTCTAGGCGCACTGATGACGGCCGGAATAGGACTTTATGCGCCTTGCATGGCCTTGGTTTTCGCTTTGGGTTTATCACCGATTGTTGCATTTCCCATCATGATGGGTTCCTGTGCTTTTTTAATGCCACCGGCATCCGTTAAATTCATCAGAGAAGGAGCGTACAATCGGAAGGCCGCAATGGCGATGGCCCTGCCAGGAATGATCGCTGTTTTGATTGCTGCATTGATTGTTAAGTCGCTACCCTTGGATACCCTTCGATGGGTAGTTATGGTGGTTATCCTTTACACTTCAGCGGTGATGTTAAGGGCTGCGTTTGGCGGCAAGAAAAATTGATGTCTAACAGCCAACATTCATTATTTCGCAATGATCTCAGGGTTGCTTTTTGTCTTTATGATCAATCGGTTGGCCAATGCTGATTCTTTTGGAAACTTGCAATCAAATTTGATGGAATGCCTTCCCAGTTGCAGGCTTGGGATAGCCTGTTTCAGGGCCATTTCCTTGATAAACTCGCCTTTTTTATTGGATATCTTAAGGGTAGTTCCGTCGCAAACAACGGAATGGCCTGCTTCATATTCACCCGGTAATTCCAGTTTGAAATACCCGTCAATCTCTATCCACGGATTGCTGATACTGCCTTCTTTACCCATAACCGTCAGCGTAAAATTCAGCGGTTGTTCTACCTCATTGTTCACAAATTCCCATTGTGAGAAAGTAGGCTCTCCAGGTTGAAGGCTTCTCTGCTGGTGCTCAAATTTGTGTCTCTTAAACGGGTACAATTTCCATTCCTGGTTATTTTTCTCGAGGTGAAAATCGTTTTCCGGATTCTTTAACCGGGCAATCTGATCTGCAGAGAAAATTTTTGATCGGTAAGCCTCCTGCCAAAGTTTAACCAATGAAAGCA
>JBKCVJ010000059.1:0-33237 GCA_046317915.1 Sphingobacteriales bacterium | reverse complement strand
CACTTTGTATCGCAACACCGTTGCGGTGAAAGCACCTAAGACGCCTGAGCAAGGATACCATTTCACATCGGACATGACGGATGAAACCATCACCTGGATCAACAACGTGAATGCAACCGATACAGAAAAGCCATGGTTTGTATATTACAGTACAGGTGCCGTTCATGCACCGCACCACGCACCCAAAGAATGGCGTGATAAATACAAGGGGAAATTCGATTATGGCTGGGACAAGCAAAGAGAGTTGACTTATGCAAAGCAACTTGAGATGGGAATCATTCCAAAAGGAACAAAGCTTACGCCCCGTCCAAGCGACATACCCGCATGGGATCAGCAAACGCCTGAAGCGAAGAAAGTCTATGCGAGACTGATGGAAAACTATGCCGCATTCATGGCTCACACAGATAATGAGATTGGAAGAATGTTAGATGCCCTGCAGGCCAGTGGTGAATTGGAAAACACACTGATCTTTTGTGTATTGGGTGATAATGGTGCAAGTGCAGAAGGCGGATTGGAAGGTACATTCAGTGAAGTGGCCAGTTTGATCGGTATTCAGTTGGGTTTGGAAAGTACGATAAAGCGTATCGACGAAATTGGTGGACCCACCAGTGAACCGCATGTACCGGTGGCTTGGGCCTGGGCCATGGATGCACCTTTCCAATGGACCAAACAAATCGCCAGTCATTATGGTGGTACAAGGAATCCGTTGATTGTACATTGGCCAAAAGGCATTAAAGCGAAAGGTGAATTGCGTACGCAATGGCATCACGTGATTGATGTGGTTCCCACTATTTTGGAAGCCTGCAAAGTGCAGCAGCCTGATTATGTCAATGGCATCAAACAAAAACCGCTGGAAGGCGTGAGCATGATGTATTCTTTTGACGATGCCAAAGCAAAAGATACCCGCACTACACAGTATTTCGAAATGGCGGGTAACCGTGCGATCTATAAAGATGGCTGGGTGGCAGCATCAAGAATGGGCGTGCCCTGGAACACTGCCGGGAAAGACAATAGTAAATTAAAAGACGCGCCTTGGGAACTGTATCATGTGTCCGAGGATTTCAGTGAAGCGAATAATATTGCGGCATCAAATCCGGAGAAGCTGAAAGAACTTCAGGCCGCTTTTGATGTGGAAGCAAAAAAATATGATGTTTATCCTCTGGATGTTCGTTTCTCTGAAAGACTGGATCCTAAACTCCGGGCATCAGGTCCACCCAAAACAAGTTGGACCTATTTCGGAAACAGTGTGCAGTTGCCGGAACCCATCGGTCCACAATTATATCCAAGACCCAATACCATTGAGGCCGAGTTGGTGATACCTGATAAAGGAGCCCAGGGTGTGGTGACTTGTGCGGGTGCTTTTTCTGCAGGATGGAGTTTGTTTGTGAGCAACAACAAACCCGTATTCAGATACAACGTATTTGAAGTGGCAGACCTAAAAATGGAAGGAAAGGCCGCGTTACCGAAAGGCAAGGTTAACCTAACCGTGCAATTTGTTCCCGATGGATCAAAAACAGGAGGCGGCAGTTTCAAAATGATGGTTAATGGTGCGGTAGTTGCCGAAGGAAAAATGGCAAGAACGGCGTTCCGTCATGGCCTGGAACCATTTGAAGTGGGAAGAGATACGGGTACGCCCGTTGATCCGAGCTATAAAAATAAAGGCGAGTTTCCATTTACCGGAACCATCAGCAAAGTGAATTTTAGGATCAATGTAAAGTGAATAAATCGGAAAGTTGAGTAAGCTGAAAATGAAGACCTTTTAAACACCATCGTTTCTGTTTAATGTCATTTTATGAAAGCCCCAATGGAATAACCATTGGGGCTTTTTACGGAGTGATTCCAAAAACCTTCGGTATCCTTCAGATCACCTGCCCGTGTATGCGGAGCTGGCGATTGGGAAATAAGAGGCGATGTTTGTAAATTCGCCGTCGGCCCGGAGAAACGGGAACTGCTAATTGCTCCTGATGGTACATACCAACTGGCTTTTTATCATTGTCATATTTTTCTCCTTCCTGGGATTTCTTACATCAGGTATTTTGTTTTTCGTGAACCGTAACCAATCAATTGCGCCCAGAATCCTCTCCTTGCTGATATTTTGTTTATCCTACGGACTGTTTGGATATGGTCTGTATATGTCCGGCGAGTTTCTCAACTTCCCGCATTTGTGGCGGACACCGGTATTCCTCAGTTTGTGTATTGCTCCCCTGACCCTGATTTACGTGCGGTCAGTGCTTGACCAGGCGTATCGGCTTCGGAAATGGGATTACCTGTTTTTTGTTCCGGCCATTTTGTATACGGCACAACTGATTCCTTTTTATGTTTTACCTGCCGCGGAGAAAATTCCCTATATCCAACGTGCCATCGAAAGCAAAGCAGTGGGGTTGAAAGAATCAGAGGGACTGTTGCCCCCGGGCGTGGCTATTTTTTTTCGGATGAGTTATAACCTCGGTATTCTGGGCTATGCATATTTGCTGTTGCAAAGGTGGAAGCGCAGTGACAGTGCCGTCTTGCTAAAAATTCCGGAGAATAAGCTAATTTTTTCCTGGCTGGTCTACCTTACCATCCTGCTCATCCTGTGTTATGTGAGCCTGATCATAGGTTCCACTTTACAGATCACCGAGCATTTTGGCCAGATCAGGTTATCTTCCATAACGGCTACCCTGACGATCTGTTTTATATGTGTGTACCTGTATTTTAAGCCGGAAATCCTGTATGGATTCAGGGGTTGGATACCCGTTCTGGTAAATCCGGAAAGAACTGCGTTGGAAGAAAAAGAGGAAACAGACCCATTGGTATCTCCATCAAAAAGAGTAACCATCAGCCAGGAGCAGGGGCAGGCTTACAAAGCCATGGTGGAAGATTATTTCAGCCATCATAGGCCCTTTACCAAACCCAGGTATTCTATCAAGGACCTTTTTGATGAACTGGGTGTTCCCTCATACCTTCTCTCTTCATTCATCAACCAGGAGTATGGTAAGAACTTCAACGAGTTTGTTAATGATCAGCGGATCGACTACCTCGTTGATCTGGTAAAACAGGAGCCGAAGCACCTGGACTATACCCTGGAGGTGCTGGGACAGCTAGGTGGATTTAACTCCAGATCAACTTTTATTGAAGCGGTAAAACGGCATACAGGGAAAATGCCTTCCGAGCTTTTTCAAAAAAGCGCCACAGGTTGACGCGAATTGATGAAATTCAACAAACATCCCTCGTAATCCGGCGTCATATAGCTGACCGTTTTATACATTAGCAGTCTTTAAGGAATTGACGGTATGAAGTATTTCTCCAGCGCCAGGCCTCGGAATTTCCTTCTGTTCCTGTTTTTCGTCGGGTTTTTCTTTTCTGCGCTGTCCGTTAAGGCCCAGACCTGGGATAAACCTTATCCGGGGAATGATCCGGCAACCCTCTACTATCCTGACCAAAATGCTGTATACCTGCGCTACGGGTGGCAGAATTCGGGTACAGGCATCCTGATCATCAAAGGCCAGCTTCCCAAGGCCAGATATTATAGTTACAATTTATATGATGATCGTACCAAAGGAAGTATCCTGGCTTTAGCGGATTATGAGATCAAGGAGGATCAGCCGGGGTCCGGGAGCTATACCCTCTACATCGTACCGGAGAAGTTTAAGTCCAGCTACCCAAACCAGATTGTGATTCCGGATTCTGTCAGATTCAGTTCCATTTTTTTGAGGTACTATCTTCCTGAGGGTGGAATACTTGCTGGTGTTCCACAGCCTGTGCTTGAATGGAAAGTGGGAGAATCCACGGGACCTGGTTCCCCGAGTTTACCCATTCCTGAAAAGGACAATGCAGATGCAAAAGCCCTGGAACAACTGATCAGGTCAGACCCCAAACGAATCACCTCCAAGGAAAGGAAACAATTGAAATCCCCAACGGCCACGAAGGATGAAAAAGAGCGTATCATTTCCAAAGTGATGACGATGCCCATCTTCAAGCACATTCCGGATCCCAACACATTGAGTGCATACAATTATAATTCCAGCGGGAACTATCCCAATAAGGATAACCACTATATCGTGATGCCGGTGAACCTTAAGAAAAAGCACGCACTGGTGGTGCGCTTTAAGGCACCTACCTTTTCCACGCAGTTGGGTGATGTATCCAGGGAGGTGAGGTATTTTTCCCTGAGCCAGGGGAATGAATACACCAATACTTCCATCACCATGCATGATGCGCAACTGAAGATTAGTGCCGATGGCTTTGTTTACATTTTGCTGGGTGCGGATAATGCAGAGATGCGCACAAAAGCAACCGAAATGGGAATTAACTTTATGCCGATGTTATACAAAAACAGGCTCGTGTTGATTCTGAGGCACATGCTTCCCTCTGCATCTTTCACCAATAGCACAAAGGCCGTGCCTTTGTTTGATGGCAGGAAGACACCCGCAGGGCAGGAGGCGCAACAAACGATTGGGGGCTATGCTTTGGTAGGGAAATGGATTAAGCTTTCCGACGTAAAAGTTTTAACCGGCCCGGATCAATTGGGCTTCTGAGCAGTACAATAAAAATTGTACTTTAAACCAAACACAACACAAAAAACAATACATGAAAAAGTCAGTCTTAGGAATTATGCTGTTCAGCATAACATTGCTGTTTACCGCCAGCCCTGCACTTGCACAGGGAGATGGACCACGCTCTTTTATGCTGTTGCCCAAAGGCGTTACAGGGGTAAATGCCCGCTGGTTGGGAATGAACCAAAACCTGAATCCATCAGGTACCATTCTTATTCCAAAAGCCGAGATCAAGATCAATGTTTTCCCGATCACCGCCTTTCAAACTTTTTCACTCGGTGGAAGATATGCGCAGGTGTCTGTAATGGTGAATCCCGGATCCGTAACGGCTTCTGCCAAAGAGGTACCGCCGGTTCTTCCTTTGCCTACTACCAGCGTAACGGCGAGTGGCCTGTCTGACGGGTTTGTATCTTTCAAAATGGGACTGATGGGCACACCGGCCATGGACGTCCCCACTTTCATGAAAGCACCGATGCGTTTCTCCATGTTTGGTGAAATCCGGTATTGGTATTCTGGTTCTTATGACGCATCCCAAGCCGTGAACCTCGGAACCAACAGGCCGAGCTTCCAGATCGGACTGCCTGTGGCCATACCCCTGAATAAGAATATGGCAAAGGCTACCTGGCTGGAGATCAGTCCGTCCTTATTTCTTTTCGGCGCCAACAACGAGCCGCCACGCGGAACTTTTGCCAAGAAGATTGAACAGGACATGTTATTCAGTCTTGAGTCGCATATTTCTCATAACTTCAATCCTAAGTTTTGGGTGTTTGCAAACCTGCTCTACCGGTTAGGTGGACAAACCACTTCCGATGGAAGGGAAGACAACAATGCGCAAAATATGCTGGGTGGTGGTGCAGGTATAGGATATCAATTTCTTCCTTACCTTGGTGGATATGCAGACTATGGAGGCATCCTTGCCGGTGGTCCCAATGATGCAAAATCTACGATGGTCCGCGTGGCTTTGAGTTTTACCTATGCGAAGTTGCCCAAGAAGCCCTAGATATTTGTCCCGAGATATAATTTCACTACAAAGATCAAGTGTGCAGATTTGGAAAGGCTTAATCATTAAAAGAATTTTGAGTATAAACCAACAAAACATATGAAAAAGTTATTGCTTCTACTGGTCGTCATGCTGATGGTTTCAGCCACCCAAGCCCAGAAATGGGCAGACCTCTCCGATGAACAAAAGATCTCACAATTGCAGGATTTCAGGGCAGACAATCAAAAGTACCTGAAAGAGACCCTCAAGCTCTCAGACGAACAGGTGACCGATATTGACAACGTCAATCTTGCATTTCTGGCGGCGCTTGACAGGATAGGCAGGTATGGAAAAGATGATGCCACCAAAGAGAAATGGGCTAAGACGGCTATAGCAGCCAGATCTTCCCAACTGGATGTAATCATGGGTGCTGAGAAGCGTAAGAAATTCCAGGACTACGTGGCTGCGAAACTTAAGAAAGCACAGGCCGCACAGAAAGGCTAAGGTCAAACCAAACACGGCGATCGTATCTCGTCAGGCGGATATTGCCCGGCGTTTTTGCTTTTTTTCTAGTATGTCTCTCTGTTCAGGCCTGGGCACAATCTTCAGATTCTCTGCTGAACAGCCTCAATGATACCGTTGGGTTTCACCTATGCAAAGCTGCCAAAGAAGTAAGTTTTTTTGTTTAGTTAAATCGATGACATTCTTAATAGAACCAAACCAATCATGAAATATTCATTTTTAGCACTGGGAACCGCGCTGTTTTTGTTCTCATCCTGTGGTGCGAGCAAGAAACTAGAGCAAGCCAACACCGAGTTGGGGCAGATAAAGGAAGCCAATGCGCAGCAAGCGCAGAAACTCACCGCTTATGAAGCGGACATCAAGAAACTCAAAGAAGAGAACATTGTGTACGGGAAAGAAGCTGAAGCCTGCCGACTTGTAGAACAGAATCTTCGCGCCAAAAAACAAAAACTTGATAAGGAACTCGCAGACAGAGGTACCTCACTGCAAGACATTGAGAATAAAGCTGCAAAAGCGGTTACCGATCTGCGGAATGCAGGCTGCGAAGTGAATTATATGAATGGCCGATTTCATATCACCGTTCCCGATGAATTCACTTTCAAATCAGGATCCTCTGCTGTGTTACCTAAAGGAAGGGAAGCATTAAATGTGGTTGCCCAGATCATGTATGACAATCCCGGAGTGGTCACAACGGTGGTTGGGAATACTGACGATCAGGACATTAAAGGTGCAAAAGACAATTGGTCTTTGTCTACCGAAAGGGCCAGTGCCGTTGTTCGTGTACTGAGCGATGTGTATAATATCAATCCAAAGCGATTGGTAGCCGCAGGCAGGAGTAAATACAATCCGGTAGCCGGAAATGATACGCCGGAAGGCAGGTCAAGCAACAGGCGCATTGAGATCGTCATCAATCCCAGGTTTGACCGAATCCTGGATATCATGGCTGAATAAGCAATATATTTATTGACAATTAAAACATATGAAAATGAATCGATCAACATACATCGGATACCTGAGCGTGGCTTTGGTATTGCTTTCTGTATTGACACTTGATGTTTCAGCCCAGAATAAGAAAGTGGCGACGCAAGCAAAGAAGCCAGCTGGTCAAGCTGCCCAAACCGGTAAGGCGTCTACGAAACAAGCGGCCACAACGCAAACGGCAAACAACAGAACTGGCGCCAACAGGACCAACACCAATAGCAGCACCAACAGCAGCAATACCAATAACAGCGGCAACAGATCTGTCAATAATAACAGTGGCAATAAAACGATCAACAATAACAATGTAAATGTTGACAGAAGCCGGGGTGATGTGAATATTAATGTTGACAATAGTAAGGACGTGCACGTGAACAACGTACGTAATACAACCGTACGCAACAACAATTATCGCCCTTATACCCGTCCTCCTTATGTGTACGGGGGTTATCATTATCGTTGCTACAATCCTTATTTCTATCATCCATACAGGCCATTCTATTGGGGACCTGTTTGGCATCCATGGGGATTCTTTGTAGCTACGTTGACGGCTACGGCCATCATCGTTTCATTTGCTGATGCGGACCTGCCACCTGCAGTTTGGAATGGCGAGTACTATGTGATGAATCCTGCAGCAACTTCGGATATGACAGGATATGTGCGTTCCGGTCCGGCCTGGTTTGATGAAGGGATGGCTTCGGCAGATGTTCCAAAAGTTCTGGCAGCTGATGAATACTACTATGATGAAGGGGTATTCTACCTGAAAGGCAGCGGCGGGTACACTGTGGTGGCGGCACCTGTGGGCGGTGTGGTGAAGACAATTCCGTCCGGGTATGAGACCGTTGTACTGGATGATGCCGGTGGTGCAAAGAATTATTACTGGGGCGGTACGTTCTATGAAAAAGTTTCCAACGGATACAAAGTGGTGGCACCCACAGCTGGTGCGGTAGTGGAACATATGGCAGAAGGCGGTGAGGAAGTGAAAATGGGCGATGTTACCTATGTGAAAATGGGCGAAACATACTACCAGCCTATCCAGCAGAATGGAAAATCCATGTATGAAGTGGTGAATGTAGAAAAGGCGAAGTAGGCAATAACAGGTTTGCTGACGCTCTATTTTATGTTTCAACAAAGAACAAACAGGTCTTTACGTAGAGTAAAGGCCTGTTTGACTTTTATCAAATCACCATCCGTCCCATGCGCTTCCATGCGTCCAGCATCGGTTGCTGGCTCACTTGAAACAGAGAGTTGGTGGGATGATCCATATCAAGAATGATTCCGATAATGGTTGCAAAGACCAGTCAAATATGCTTAGGATCGGTGCAGTGTTGACCTATGTCAATATGAAAAACTAAAAGCACAGGCAGCCGCTGCTGCTGCGCCACCACCAGTGGAAAGGAGCATAGACACAGACAAGGATGGCATCGCAAATGCCAATAATAGGTGTCCAGAAAAGCCGGGAACCCTGAAATACGGTGGCTGTCCGGCACCGGATGCAGACGGTGATGGGATTAATGATGAACAAGACAAATGACCTTCACAGGCAGGCTCTGGACCAACTCTGGCTTTTTTGGTTGGCTCCGATAGCTGGGGCTGTGTTAGCCAGATTGGTTTACAAATACCTTTACCAGAAAGATACTATTTAGCCTTTGCAACTTTTGAAGGGCAAGAGGCCGTCGCAAAACACCAGCGGCAGCTTTTTTTGTTTCGTATTTTGAAATATGAACAGTTCTGGCTGGAATTATTCACAACTAATATCGGGAACTGCCTATTTTCATCCCTCAAACAGGCTATGCGTAAAATCATTTTTGGAACGATTCTACTGATTTCCGGTACCGTGAATGCCCAGAGCGTCGATTCGTTATTAAATATGTTCAACGATACCGCGTCAGTGCGCAGATCTGAAATCTCGTCACAGGCACCGCTAGTGATGGACTTGAAATGGAACCAGATCAGGACCAAATGGATCAATATCAATATTGGCGCAGCTATCCTGCTGGATCATAATATTGTGAATCAGGATGCGGACAACATCACCCAGGTAGGGGAGATCTCGCCGGGGACGGAATTCAGGGGCGACCGTTTAATGGCTTCCGGGACCATTAATTTCAAGAATCCCTGGCGCTATATGTTCAGCATCAACTGGAACGGTCTGGATGCCCCACAGGGAAAGAAAAGTGTGGACTTTATTGATTGGAACGTTGAGATACCCATCGGTAAAACAGCTGGCTGGATCACGGTGGGCAAGCAAAAAGAGGGGGTGGGTCTCGAGTATGTGGCACCGGGTACGCAAGGTTTGTTCATGGAACGGGGTACGGGTGCACCCATGTTCATCCGTCAACGAAACATCGGTATCCGATACTCCAACAGCGTGCTGGGTCAACGGATGACCTACACTGTTGGCTTCTTCAATAATTACTGGGAGACTGGTAAGTCGTTTTCCGACAATGGCACGCAAATTACGGCGAGGGTCACTGGTCTCGCTCGGTATGTGTCTGACCGTGATCTGGTGCATGTGGGTGTGGGCTTCAGGCATACGGGCCCTACGGAGGGCAACCTCAGTTACAAGGCCAAGCCCGAGGTAAATACCGCACCCTCATTTATTAGTACCGGTTCTTTTCAGGCATCGGCTGCCAGTCTCTGGATGATTGAGGGGATCTATGTAAAGGGACCTGTCATGGCCATCGGTGAATACTATACCGCTGGGGTAAATAGCGAGAGTAAGGGCAATCCCTCATTTTCCTACTGGCAGCTGGGAGCAGGTTGGTTTATTACGGGCGAGAACCGGAAATACAACCGATTGAACGGGAATCCGGGCAAATTGATCCCTAAGCGGAATTTCAAATTCAGGAAAGGCGTTGGTCCGGGTGCATGGGAACTCGCGTCAAGGTTCACCCGCACCGATGGTACTGACGCGGGTATATCCGGAGGTGAGTTTAACCGAATTACCATGGGTGTCAGCTGGTTCCCCAACGCGCATTTCAGGTATACCATTAATTATGGCCATGGTTGGCTGAATAAAGGAGGACTTCAGGGTCAGGTCAATATCTGGCAGTTCAGGGTGCAGTTTGAATTATAGGAAAATTGCTTCGAACAAAAAAAACGCTTGTCTGTGGCGTTTTTTCTACTTTTGGTCCAATACCCACTGACGCCGTTGCATGGACAATCTGAAGGACCTGTTTTTACCCGTGGTATTCTTTTCCGGAATGCTGGGTGGTATAGTTGCATTTATTCTCTGTTTTGTCAACCAGACAAATAGTTACTCCACTCGTCTTCTGGCGGGGTTCCTGATCACTTTTTCCCTGTTTGCAGTGAATTTTGCACTGATGATCACAGGCTTTTTCACTAAAGCACCTTATCTGTGGCGGGTAATGGGATTTGCGTCTTTTTGTTACTCCCCTTTGGCTTATCTGTATGTAAAATCCGTTCTGCAGCAAAGCTATCGTTTCCGGAAAGTGGATCTTTTTTTGTTCATCCCTGCACTGCTTCATTCCATTTCTTTCATTCCTTTTTTCCTAAAGCCCGCATCGGAAAAAATCGCATTTATTCAATTGGTGGCAAATGAGCCCTATAGGATTGCGTTAGAAGAAGAGAGTTTCGTGCCTCCAGGAACATTTTATTTCATCCGGCTGATCATGGGCGTTATGTTGGTGATTTACCAGATCGTCCATTTGAGGAAATGGAAGAAAAAGCAAGGTGGAACGATGCTCAAAGAGCAACAAAATAAGGATATGTTCCGATGGTTGGTCGGCTTTACCATCGTGATGAGTATCTACTGGCTGCTCATTGTGACGGAAAGCCTCTACCACGCTGCGGCAACGGGGCGATTGATCACTAGCCTGATCTTTACTATATCTGGTACCATACTCTTTGTGTGCCTGTACTTGATGATGCAGCCATCTATTTTGTATGGTATTAAAGGCTGGCGCCATCCCAAAAAACCATCAAAGGTTTTAGCAGTGGCCCCAAAAGAAGGTGAAGAGGAGAAGGAGATCAGAAAGTATACCCTTAGTATTGAGCAAGGCCAGCAATATAAAACACTGCTGGAGACGCACCTGAATATACATCAGCCATTCCGGAAAGTGGGGTATAGCCTCACGGACTTGTCACATGAGCTTCAGATCCCGCCCCATCAACTGTCTGCCTTCATCAACCAGGAGTATGCAAAAAATTTCAGTGAATTGATCAATGCCTACAGAATCGACTATCTGATCCAGCGAAGCAAGGAGTCCGACGATTTTGAACAGTATACTCTGGAGGCCATCAGCAAGGAAGCAGGGTTTAATTCCCGCGCCACTTTCAATTCAGCTGTAAAGAAGCATGCAGGTAAAACGCCATCTGAACTTTTCAGGAGCAAGGAATCCAAGGAAGTGTAATTGTTTGTAACTCCTGTTTGTCTATATTTCTGAACTATCAACATTGTTACAAAGGTAAATCCAGACATCTGCGATTGATCGGCCTACATTAGCACTTCAAACCATTTCTCATGACCAGGTCTATAAACCAACTGATCAAAGCTTCCATGCTACTGATGGCGGCGGCATCAACCTTGCCCAGTTTTGCACAGGTTGACCCCCGCGATGTCAGGAAAGAAAATTTTAAAGGGGACATCCAGCTCGATGTTCGTAATTCCAAAGCGGACTGGGCGCCCTACACGCCCAAAAAAGCGCCGAAAGATGCGCCGAATGTATTATTTGTGTTGTATGATGACACGGGTCTGGCTGCCTGGAGTCCTTACGGTGGTGGCATCAACATGCCCACCCTGGAGAAACTTGCGAAGAACGGTCTGACGTATACGCAGTGGCACACTACCGCACTCTGTTCTCCCACGCGTTCTACATTATTGACAGGTAGGAACCATCACCTCACGGGCAATGCGGCCATCACCGAAGGAGCCAACGGTTTCCCTGGTGCGCACGGACGGATTCCGGAGCAAACGGCCACCATTGGACAGATTCTTCAAGACAATGGGTACTCTACTTTCTGGATCGGTAAGAACCACAACGTCCCTGAACAGGATGTGGCTTCCGGTGCCAGCAGAAAGCAGTGGCCCCTCAACATGGGCTTTGATCGTTTTTACGGATTCATCGGTGGGGAAACCAACCAGTGGTATCCTGACCTGATCGAAGACAATGGATTTATTGAAGCACCTTATGGTCCGGAGAAAGGCTACCATCTGTCTAAAGATTTAGCAGATAGGGCCATTAAATACCTACAGGATCAAAAAGCAACCAATCCTTCTAAGCCCTGGTATATGTGGTTCAATCCCGGAGCCAACCATGCCCCGCACCACGCACCAAAAGACTATATCGCAAAATACAAGGGTAAGTTCGATGAAGGGTATGATGCGTATCGCAAATGGGTATTACCCCGCATGATCAAAAAAGGCATTATACCTGCGGGAACGGAGATGGCGGATTTTAACCCGCTTCCCCCAAATGTAGCCGCAGCTGCTGACTACGTGCGTCCATGGAATGAGTTGAAGCCTGATGAAAAGAAACTGTTCTCCCGCCTTTGTGAAGTATATGCTGCATTCTCTGAGTACACAGATGCTCAGGTGGGCCGAATCGTTGACTATCTGGAACAGACTGGTCAGTTGGAGAATACCATCGTGATCTACGCAGCAGACAATGGTGCTTCTGGTGAAGGTTCTCCCAATGGCTCTGTGAACGAGAACAAGTTCTTCAACGGATATCCTGATGAGCTTGCAGAGAATATGAAATACCTGAATGAATTGGGTGGTCCAAATACTTACGAGCACTTCCCAACCGGATGGGCCGCTGCATTCTCCACACCATTCAAAATGTTCAAACGCTATTCAGAATACGCTGGTGGTACCTGTGATCCACTGATCATCTCCTGGCCCAAGGGTATCAAGGCCCGTGGCGAAGTGAGGAACCAGTATCACCACTCCACAGATATCGTTCCAACCATTCTGGACATCATCGGTATTGAAGAGCCTAAAGTATATAAAGGTGTACCGCAGTATCCGATGTCTGGTGTTTCCATGAAGTACTCTTTCAATGCAACGCCTGATGCGCCTACCATGAAGAAGCGTCAGTATTTCGCGATGCTGGGAACAAGAGCTATCTGGGAAGACGGCTGGAAGGCCGTGGCCTTGCATGCTCCATTGACCAGCAAGGGTAATTTCGATAAGGACGAGTGGGAGCTTTATCATGTAGCTGTTGATCGTTCCGAGTCTAAAAATCTCGCCAAAGAGAATCCTGAGAAGCTGAAACAAATGATTGCGGCTTGGTTTGATGAGGCCGACAGGAATTTGGTTTTGCCATTGGATGATCGTACGGCTGTTGAACAACTCGGTATCGAAAGACCTTCTGAAGAAGAAGTTCTGGAGCGATATACATACTACCCACATACCGCTCCTGTTCCGGAAGGTGTGGCGGTGAATGTAAGAGGAAGAAGTTTCAAGATCCTGTCAGACATCGATATCAAAGATCCCGCAACAGCATCCGGAGTGATCTTTGCGCACGGCTCACGCTTCGGCGGACATGCCCTGTTTGTGAAAGGAAAGAAATTGTACTACGTGTATAATTTCCTCGGTATCCAGCCAGAGCAGAAATTCGTTTCATCGGTTGAACTGAAGCCCGGTAAGCAAGTTGTAGGAATGGAATTCATCCGCGAATCAACCGGTAAGAACGGCGAACAGATTGGCAAAATGAATCTCTATATCAATGATAAAATTGTTGCGTCAGGCCCAATGCGCACCCAGCCCGGTAAGTTCACCCTAAGTGGCGACGGACTTTGCGTAGGCTATGACAGCGGCGATGCGGTGAGCAAGGAATACAAAACGCCTGGCGAGTTCAAGGGTGGCAAAATTATAGGTGTTGGTGTGTCTGTTGAGAAAAAGCAATACCTGGATCTGGAGAAAGAAGCGAAGACGAAGTTTAGAGACTGACGATAAGAAAGGGTTCAGTGAAAAGGGTTTGGGGTTTAGACGCATTCTAAACCCCAAACCCTTTTTCAGTATATCTCCGCCAACAACCTCCGGAAACTCCGCTCAGCAATACGATGTACGGCTTGGTCTTTTAAGTCCATCGACCGGTACGCAAATCCTTTTCCCGCGCGCTGCATCATGCAGAGATCATCCATACTATCGCCAACCACGATTCAATTCAACGGGGCTACATTGTTTTTTTTACATGCAGACTGTAAAGCATGGGTTTTACAATATCCATGCGCGCAGACCGGATCCGCAGATGCGAAAAAGTAAGAAGGTAACTGTACCTCTCCTGTTGCGCGGCCTTCTATATACTCCAGTTTATGTGCCATACAGAAGTCGGCCTTCAGTTGTTGTTTTGCATAGTTGGTGACCAGTACATAACTATTGCTGATGATTCCTACAATGAAATTTTCCTGTTTATACACATCAACCACTTCGCGGATGTTTGGAGCCATTAAGCGTTTGATCCATCTTCCCAGTGTCCGAAAAGGGAAGCACCTTAGTCTTCCTTTTGTAAAGCATTATCCAGTACGTAAAATTTCGATTAGGGCAGACCGTGAGGTGAAGGCCCAGTTGGATGGAGAATTGATTTCCGGTCAACAGTTTGACATCGAGTTCTGCCCTGCGAAATTTCAATTCTTATATTAACTATCTTAGGCAAAATCTCCACCTGGTTTATGCGTAAGGCTTTTATGATATCCCTCGCCCTTTTGACTGGCATCGTAGCCTTTGGACAAAAGAAAAAAACAGAACCGGTTTCAGCCCCATCACCTGACCTGAATTATTTGTTTAAGTCCCTTCAGTGGCGCAACATCGGCCCATTCAGGGGTGGGCGGTCCGTGGCCGCAACGGGTGTGCGTGGGAACAACCAGGTGTATTATATGGGCACCACCGGCGGTGGGGTTTGGAAGACCGTGAATGCGGGACAGGCATGGTATAATATTTCCGATAGTTTTTTCACGACAGGATCCATTGGTGCGGTGGCGGTATCAGAAGCAGATCCTAACGTGGTCTTTGTAGGCACGGGTGAACACGCGCCGCGTGGTGTGATGACATCCTATGGTGATGGGGTCTACAAATCAACCGATGCCGGCAGAACCTGGAAAAAGATGGGCCTTGAACTCACCCGGCATATTTCTGGAATTGCCATCCATCCGAAGAATCCGGATATCGTGTACGTGGCCGCACAAGGCGCATTGCATGGACCATCTATGGAAAGAGGAATGTATAAGTCGGTGGATGGCGGCGTTACCTGGAACAAGATATTGTACATCGACCAAAACACTGGGTGCAGTGAGATCAGCCTGGATATGAACAATCCCCGGGTGATCTATGCATCCATGTGGGATCACCGCAGGCTGCCTTGGGAAGTGCGTTCAGGCGGTCCGGGCTCGGGTGTGTACAAGTCAGAAGATGAAGGGAGAAGTTGGAAGAAGCTCGCAAAGGGTCTTCCGGAGAAAATGGGTAAATCAAGCATTGCGGTGTCAAGGGCCAATGGCGATAAAGTATATGCATTGGTGGAGAGTGACACCTACACAGACGCGGGTGGGCTGTTTGTGTCATACGATGCGGGTGCATCTTTCTCATCGATCAGTAAGGACCATCGGCTGACACAACGTGCCTGGTATTACATTGAAATGACGCTGGATCCGAAGGATGAGAACACGCTGTATGTTTTCAATTCACCCGGGTTGATGTCTAAGGATGGCGGAAGAAGCTGGAGTAATATCCGGGGTACACATGGCGACTATCACCAGTTGTGGGTGAATCCTGATGCCCCGAAAAATATAATCATTGCGAACGACGGAGGTGCGGCAGTGAGCTTTGACCAGGGGAAGACCTGGTCTGCACAAGACAACCAACCCACTGCGCAGTTGTACCGGGTGAATGCAGATGATCTCTATCCATATCATTTGTATGCGGGACAGCAGGACAATACATCGATAAAGATCCGAAGCAATAACCCCAGCGGTGGGGCCATCACAGAGCGCGACTGGTGGTACAGCGCAGGCGGAGAGAGTGCATTCCTCGCATTTGACCCTAAGCATCCCCGTTATGTGATGGGAGGTTCTTACCAGGGTACGGTTGAATTGTTGGACACGGAGAGCAATGAAGGCAAGTATGTGATGCAGATGCCGATCCAGTATCAAAGTCTTATGCCAAAAGACATGAAGTACCGATTCAATTGGAATGCGCCAATCATCTATTCAAAGCACGAGCCCAACACCTATTATCACGCTGCAAACTACTTGTTCAAGACAACAGATATGGGTAGGAGCTGGACGGCGATTTCGGGTGACCTTACCCGTAATGATACCAGCAAGCAGGGGATGAGTGGCACACCTTTTACGAACGAGGGTGCAGGTGGGGAGAACTACGGCACAATATCTTATGTGATTGAGTCGCCACATGAAAAAGGCGTGATCTATACCGGCAGTGACGATGGATTGGTACACATCACTAAAGATGGCGGGAAGACCTGGACGAATGTTACGCCCACAGGTTTACAAGAGTGCCTGATCAATAGCATTGAAGTAAGTCCGCACAGTGCATCCACGGTGTACATCGCCACAACAAGATATAAGGTGAATGATTTTGCGCCAAGCTTATACAGGTCCGATGATTATGGGAAGACAT
Organism: Sphingobacteriales bacterium; assembly: GCA_046317915.1. Classification (GTDB taxonomy): domain Bacteria; phylum Bacteroidota; class Bacteroidia; order Chitinophagales; family Chitinophagaceae; genus Pollutibacter. Next base: position 16,625 of record JBKCVJ010000059.1, on the reverse strand, counting down.
GGACCAAGATTGTCAACGGCATTTCCCCAACTGCGTACACACGGGTAGTCAGGGAAGATACGAAGCGTAAGGGCCTTTTGTATGCAGGTACGGAAACGGGTTTTTATATTTCATTCAACAATGGCCTGGATTGGAAGCAGATGCAACTCGGGTTGCCCATTACACCGGTGACGGACCTGAAAGTACATCACGATGATCTGCTGGCGTCAACCATGGGCCGGGCGTTTTGGATATTGGATGATATCGAAGTTTTGAGAGATTTTGATCAGAACAATGTGGAGCAGTTTAAATTGTACACGCCAGCCGAAGTGGTTCGTACATCGGCCTATAGTGCATTGAATTCCCCGAATGACGTAGACGAGCCATCATCTCCTTATCCCAGTTTTGTGGGAACCAACAAGGCTTCCGGTGCAGTGATCTATTATCAGTTGCCGAATGTACTCAAAGACAGTGTGGTGACCCTTGATATCATGAATAGCCGAAACGAAGTGGTGCGCAGTTATTCATCTAAGGACGATGAAGACTTTGTAGGATATGCTGGCGGGCCAGATGCGGAGCCGAAATTACCGGTGCGGAAAGGCTTGAACCGATTTGTCTGGGATCTTCGAGGCGAGCCCATCAAAGGGGTACCTACCGTATTTATCGAAGGATCATTTGATGGCTATCGGGTGGCACCCGGAACGTATATGGCGAGACTGAAAGCGAACGGACTGGTGCAAACAACAACGTTCAATGTGATTCCGAGACCGGGGTTAGATTTTCCTGCATCGGACTATGCTGATCAGGAAGCCTTGATGAAGAGAATTTGCGAAGAAACAAGCGAGATTCATCTTTCAGTGAACAAAGGAAGGAAAACGATGTCGCAGTTGAAAGAGACCTCCGCTTTGTTAAAAGATAAAAAGGGAATGGAAGGACTTGCCAAAAGAGCAGACAGCATTGCGGTGAGAATGCAAGCCTGGGAAGATGACATCGTACAAAACAAAGCGAAGTCGAATGATGATATCATCAATTACGTCAACAAGCTCACGGCCGATTATATCTTTGTAAAAGGGGAGATGGACGCTAATACGCCGTATGTAACCAAGGGGCAGAAAGACCAGTTTAATGTGTTACATGGGAAATGGGAGGAGTTAAAGCTTAGAAGGAATGCCATCGAAAAAGAAATACAGGAATTGAATAGTGATATTGCGAAAGCGGGAGTAGGACGAATCATTTTTTGAGGGTGTAGGGCACAGAGTGGTAATTGACAATTGGCAATTGACAATTAGCAATTGACAATAGTAATTGGAAGATAGCAAATAGCAAATAACCAGATTATGGAGAAGTATATTTTTTGCATTATGATCTTGTTTTCCAGTGCGCTGTATGCGCAACGCAAAGCGCCGATTGCACCGGTGAAGGACGAGATCAACAAGCCTTATGATTCTGTTTTTAAACAGTTGAAGTGGAGGAATATTGGTCCATATCGTGGAGGCAGGTCTAATGCGGTGAGTGGCGTGGTGGGGAATGATCAATTATATTATGCGGGTTATACCGGCGGTGGCGTTTGGCGCACGGATGATGCAGGCATCACATGGCGGAATATTTCCGATGGGCAGTTTGGTGTAGGATCTATCGGTGATATTGCCGTGGCAGAATCTGATCCGAATGTGATCTATGTGGGTACGGGCGAACATGCGGTACGGGGTGTGATGACATCCTATGGTGACGGTGTATATAAATCTGTAGACGGCGGCAAAAGCTGGACCAACATCGGCCTTAAAAAAACAAGACATATTTCGGATATCGTTGTTCATCCAAAAAACGCGGACGTAGTTTATGTGGCGTCGCAGGGTACGGTGCATGGCAACAATGTGGATCGTGGCGTGTACAAGTCTACCGATGGGGGCTTGACCTGGAAGAAGACTTTATATATCAACGATAGCACGGGTATCTCATCACTCTCCATGGACATGAACAATCCGCGGGTATTGTATGCGGCTTCATGGGAGCATCGGCGTTTACCCTGGTCCGTGCGTAGTGGCGGCGAGGGTTGCGCTGTGTGGAAGTCTGTGGACGGAGGCGAAACCTGGAAGAAGATCATGAAGGGACTGCCTTCGCCACTGGGTAAAATTGGTGTTTCGGTTTCACGGGCCAATTCAAACCGCGTGTATGCTATTGTGGAGTCTGAAAAATCAAAAGCAGGTGTGTATCGATCGGATGATGCGGGTGCGAGCTGGTCGCATCTTTCTGCCAACCAGGATCTCACGGCCCGTTCATGGTATTATATGGAAGTGTTTGCCGATCCCTTGAATGAGAATGTGGTGTATGTCCTGAATGCGCCGATGATGCGCTCTATTGATGGTGGCAAAACATGGAGCAATATCCGTGTGGGCCATGGCGATACGCATGATCTCTGGATCAATCCGCAACAAACGTCCAATCTTATTTTAGGTGACGATGGGGGAGCAGAGATCAGTTTCAATACCGGCAAGAGTTGGAGTTCCATCAACAATCAACCTACGGCACAATTTTACCGGGTGAATGCAGACAACCAGTTTCCGTATAGTGTCTATGGCGGACAGCAAGACAATACATCGGTCATCATTAAGAGCAGGACCGTTGGCGGAGGCATTACGGAGAAAGACTGGCGAACAGGTGCGGGTTGTGAATCGGCCTACCTTGCCTTTGATCCCAACAATCCAACCATGATCCTTGGCGGATGTTATCAGGGATTTATTGAAAGGCTTGACCTGAAGACGGGCGAGAGCAAAGACATACAAGCGTATCCGTCGCTTAACCTCGCGATTCCACCGAAGGACCTGAAATATCGGTTCAACTGGAACGCACCGATCATTACTTCGCCGCATGATCCTAAGGTCATGTATCACGCCGGGAACGTATTGTTTAAGACCACTGATTTTGGCAACAGTTGGGAGCAGATCAGTCCTGACCTTACAAGGAATGAATCTTCCAAGCAAGGACCCGGTGGCGGACCGATTACCAATGAAGGCGCAGGTGGAGAGAACTACAACACCATTTACTATGTAGCAGAGAGTCCGTTGGAGAAAGGCGTGATCTGGACAGGTAGTGATTGTGGCTTGGTGCAGCTTACTTTGGACGGAGGTAAAAACTGGAAGAATGTTACGCCTCCTGTATTGCCGGAAGTATTGATCAACAGCATTGAGTTGTCGTCTTACCAGAAAGGCACCGCTTATGTGTCTGCAACACGATACAAGTTTAACGACTACGGTTCTTATACTTTCAAAACAACGGACTACGGAAAGACCTGGATACGCATTAGCGATGGCTTGCAGGAAGATGATTTCATCCGGGTGATCCGCGAAGACAAGAAACGCAAAGGCGTGTTATATGCAGGTTCAGAAAGAGGTTTTTATATTTCTTTGAACGATGGGTATCTGTGGCAGAAGTTCCAGTTGAATCTACCGGTGGTGCCGATCACAGATCTGATGGTACACCAGAATGACCTGATTGCATCTACAGCGGGCCGTGCTTTTTGGATCCTGGATGATCTGGGAGCCATCCAGCAGTATCAGCCGGAGACAGGCATGGTGTTGTATCAACCCAAGCCTGCATATCATTTTGGTGGGGGCGGACTGCCAGACAAACAAGATCCGTTTGAAGGCGCCAATGCGCCGGAGGGTGTGATCCTCGATTATTATTTGCCGAATACTTCAGATACGGGCACCATCACGCTTGATATCATCAACGGTACCGGTAAGGTGGTGAGTAGTTATTCAAACAAGAAAGATCCTTCATACACACGCTTCCCTGGCGGACCTGCGCCAGCGCCTTTGCTCACGATGGAGAAAGGACAGAATCGCTTTCTTTGGGATTTGCGTACCGCCACATTGAAAGATGTTCCGGGCGTGTATATTTTCGGCGACTACCGAGGCTACAGGGTTGCACCGGGAAGTTATAAGGCTGTTTTGCGGAATGGAGCGGAGAAGGCGGAAACCAATATTACGGTGATGCCGGATCCAAACCTGAGCACTACACCAGCCACCTGGCAGGAGCAGCAACAATTCATGGAAAGGGTTTCTGCAGATATCAATGAGATCCATGCAGCGGTGAACAATGTACGGGGTGCCAAGAAGCAATTGCTATCCTTGAACGGCAACCTTAAAGATCTGCCTCAGCATGCAGCATTGGTGAAGGAAGGGGATAGCCTTATGAAAAGACTCGAAGCCTGGGAATCAAAAATTGTGGAGTATCGGATCACCAATGGGCAGGATGTGATCAACTGGCCGAGCAAACTCAATGCAGAGTTCTTCAATGTAAAAGGACTTGCAGACAGTCATGATCCAAAGATCACGGAAGGATTGAAGAAGCGATTAACGGATCTGGAACAACAATGGTCCGGATATAAAAAGCAGTATGAAGGCGATCTTCGTAATGCCATCGATACATACAATAAAAAGTATCAGCAGGCCAATATCCCTGCGATCCTGATCAAGTAAGATGTGGTTCCTGTGGTGGATATTGGGATCGATGTTGTCATCTGAGGATGAGACCCTGCACTTGCTTTCCGGTAAAGCACAGGGTACTTCATTCAGCATTCAGTATGTGTGGAAAGACAGTATGGTTTCCCGGAAGGAGATCGACAGCATCTTTGGAGTGATAGATGCTTCCTTGTCGTTGTACAAACAGGAATCACTCATCTCGCAATTCAATCGGGATGGGCGGGTAAAGATGGATATCCATATGCAGCGGGTCATGCAGTCTGCGTTGGAAGTGTACGCGATATCAGGGGGAAGATTTGATGTGACCGTTCGTCAGTTGACCTTGTTGTGGAAGGAGCATCAGGAGCCCTATGGAAGGGCCTTGCGGGAGGCAAGAAATCTAACAGGATCAAGGTTTCTGGCAATCAAAGGAGACAGCCTTTTGGCTACGCGCAAAGGTTTGCAAATAGATTGCAATGGCATTGCGCAAGGGTATACAGTGGATGTGTTGGTTGAATTTCTTCGGCAGAAAGGGATCATGCATTTGATGGTTGAATTGGGTGGCGAGATCAGGACCTTGGGTATGGGTCCGGGTGGCCGGGAATGGCGCATCGGGCTGGAGTCTCCCATGGGTGGGAGCGCAAATTATTATCCTGTAGACCGGGTGATTGCTTTGTGGGGAGAGGCAGTAACTACTTCAGCCAATTACCGGCAACCGCGTCATATTATTGATCCGTTGCGCGGAAAACCCGTGAGCAATGGTATGGTGTCTGTGACTGTTATCGCAAAAGATGCCATGACAGCCGATGCCTGGGACAATGCTTTTTTTGTGATGGGATGGAAAGATGCGCTGGCATCTGTAAAGCAAGACACATCGCTAGCCATTTACATGGTGTATCAGGATAAGCAGGGGCGATACCGGGATACATCATCGCCGGGGTTTAAACATTACCTGAGATAGATTACATGAATCGTTTTCTTTTCGCCAGTTCTGCATCCACATAACCCTGTCCTTTATCGAAGAACTTGATCAACAGCATTCCTGCGAGGAAGCCACCGATATGAGCGGCGTATGCAACGCCATCGCTCTTACCGCCGATCATACCCATGCCACTTACAATTTGCAAGAGGATCCAGATGCCTAGGGAAACCATGGCGGGAACGGGAATGATGAACCGAAGAAACCAAACCATTACTTTTCGTTTGGGGAAAAGGATCAGGTATGCGCCCATCACACCTGAAATAGCGCCAGATGCGCCGAGGCTGGGTACATCCAGGTCCATGCCCATGATCTGAGATGCAAATACATGGCTGAGTGAAGCAAGTATACCGCAGAGCAGATAAAAAACCAGGTAACGGGTATGGCCGAGACGATTTTCTATGTTATCACCAAAGATCCAAAGGAACAACATGTTTCCAAACAAATGACCAAACCCGCCATGCATAAACATGGACGTGATCATGGTGAGGTAAACGGGGATCGGGGTTACCTGTAAGCCCGGAACCTGGAATTGCTGCCCATTCATCATCACACTGCGGTCAGCAGTTACAAGGTCACTACCGGTAAGGATTTCAGATGGAACAGTTGAGAATGCATAGGTGAATCCAAGGTTATTACCCATCCCCTGCAGTAAGAAGAAGACGAGGATATTGATGGCAATAAAGATATAGTTGACGTATGGGTGACTATGTCTGTCTGAGTTATCATCTCCGATGGGGAACATAAGCTTTGTTGCTGAGTTATTGAGTTACTAAGTTATTGAGTTACTAAGTTACTAAGTTTTTAAATTACTATTTCTTCGTCACTAATCAACCTCTTTCCCTTTTTGCGCGCGCAAGATCATGTGCCATTCTTCCCTGGTGAGTTGGATGGCCATTGCTTCTTTTGCGGCGATGATCCTTTCGATCTTTGTGGTACCGAGTACAGGGATCATCTTAGCGGGGTGGCTGCCCAACCATGCGAGGAGGATATTATCTGCTGTGGTATTGTGAGCAGTTGCGATGATTTCTGCCACGCCAAGTACCCTCCTTACAAATTCAGGTTGGTCCGTTTTAGTCAACAGTCCACCGCCGATGGGGGACCAAGCCAGGCACGGAATATGATGCTGAAGGCAATAGTCTGTGGTGCCGTCATAAAGTGCATCGGTCTTGAATACAGAGATCTCAAATTGATTGGCTTCCAGTTTGATCACGGAGCGCAGCAACTCCATATGGCGGGGTAGAAAATTGGAAACACCGAACTGAAGGATCTTGCCGGCATTTTTCAACTCGTCTACGGCGTCCATGATTTCAGACGGATCCATCAAAGGATCAGGGCGATGGATGAGCAACAGGTCTATATGGTCTGTATGCAGGTTTTGGAGGGATCGTTCCAGGGAGCGAATGATATGTTGCCTGGATGTGTTGTAGGATTTGATCAGGTGCTCTGGCCTGTTGGGTGTGACCATGCAGATGCCACATTTGGTGATCAACTGCATCTTTTTTCGCAAAGCAGGCTCTGCTGCAAGGGCCCTGCCGAAATCTTCTTCGGTAGTATAATGGCCATAGATATCCGCGTGGTCAAAGGTGGTGACACCCGCGTCTATGCACTGATGAATGATTCGTGAAAACTGGTCTGTAGAAAAAGCTGAGCCCCATTGCCCCCAGCTCATGGTTCCGGCGATGACAGGTGAAAATTGCATAACTGAAAATTAATGAATTTCCATTACCGCATTACCGCATTGGCAAATTGTCAAATTAAAAATGGGGCCTTAGCCCCATTTTTCAATATCTCTTGTTGTAACCACCACCACCGCCGCCGCTGCCGAAGTTTCTTTTCTTGAAACCACCGCCGCCGCCGCTGCCGCCGCCAGAGCGAGGTTCCTGCGGTCTTGCTTCGTTGACAATCAGTTTTCTGCCTTGAATTTCATTTTCGTTCAGGCTGGAAATCGCCTGCTTGGCTTCGTCATCATTTTCCATTTCCACAAACCCAAAGCCCTTGCTTCTGCCGGTTACCTTGTCGTTAATAATTTTTGCAGTGGTCACGGTGCCGTACTGAGAAAACAGGTTAAAGAGGTCATCGTTACCCATGTTGAAGTTCATGTTACCTACATAAATGTTCATGTCCAAAAGTTGAATTACTGAAAAATGTAGAACGATTAGAATGATGTTGCGCGGAAGCCTTTTAGGTAACGTCAAATCATGAACTCTAACTGCTCTCCTATAAATATAAAAGGTTTTCTTTGAATTTTTTAGTCTTTGCCCGCTTATTTCCGTGCCATAATCATCGCGCCCAGTTTCTCGTCACGCTTGTAAATATCGTCCCTGAAATTCAGTTTTCCCTGACTGTCTACAAAAGCGGTGAAATAAATGATATAAACGGGGATGGTTGGATTCAGGGTAACATATTGCTCCCTACCGCTATTCATGGCGGTTTTAATTTTCTCCGGCGGCCAGTTTTTATCATTCCGAAGCAGGTATTCTGCCAGCCTGGCGGGCTCTGAAACCCTGATGCAGCCATGACTGAACGCCCTTTTATCTTCTTTAAAAAGGGATTTGGATGGCGTATCATGCAGGTAGATATTATAGCTGTTCGGGAAAAGGAATTTCACAAGACCTAGCGAATTGTTGCCTCCCGGCTTCTGCCTGACCTGCCCATTGTTCCATTCCATATTATGATTAGCGAGGTAGTTTTTATTCCTGTTCATGCCCGGGATGATCTCCTTTTGGATGATACTGGGCGGCACGTTCCAATATGGAGATAATACAACATGTTTCATATCCCCTTTGAAGATCACTGTTTTGTTGGTCTCCTTGCCTACCACCACATTGCAGCTCCAGTTCAGTTTGTTGTTTTCATAAACCAGTAATTTGAACTGCGGGATGTTTACGACGAGGTAGTTGCTTCCCGTTTCATTGGGCAACCATCGGCAACGTTCCATATTTACGAGGATCTGTTCAATGCGTTTCGACAATGGTTCAGACATTTCCTTGAGTACGCCCGGACCTGCCACGCCATCTTCCCCCAGACCGTATCTGCCCTGAAAACTCTTGATCCCATAGAACAATACAGAATCAAAAACAGGACTTTGGTTGTCTTCTTTGATATCACCGCTCAGTAAAAGTTTTTTACGAATTGCCGCGATGACGAAGGAAGAATCCCCATACTGGTATTTTTTCTGATCTGGTTTGATCGTCACCCACTGCTTATTTTTCTCAACGTTATGGAGCGCCTTCAGTTTATCCCGCAAAAGGAAGTATTGCGGAAAGATGAGCTCGTCTGGTTTCAAGAGTTTTCCGGTAAGCATCGAGTCTAACAGTGATGCATAGTCGATTTTCTTTCTCGGCACATACCACTCCAGGGATTGGGTATCGTTTTCCGGGATACCGGTAAGCACCTTCCTTGCATAGAAAAGATATTGACCGGTAAGCATCAGGTCACGGTAAGGATCAGGTGTTACACCACCCTCCTCAATCATTTTCATGTATTCTGCCTTATAAGGAATTTCTGCCTGGATGCCATTGTCCTGAAGGGCGTTGATCTGGTTGTAAAGGATAGACGACTGTTCAATCAGGCCCTGGCTGTTTTGCCATGCGTACGCAAACTGACGAGGTGAATAGAACTTCCTGAAGTCAGCTTTGTAAGAAGCAAAGGACGGATATTTCACAAGGAAACTGTCGAGCCTTGTACTGTCGAACCGCAGCTGCGTCTGATCACTGAATTTACCCGCGATATCTGAGGGTACAATGGTATCGATGGCCTGGAGGGGTTTGGCGGGTTTTGCTGTTTCTGCTTTTGGGCTGTTGTTGCAAGCCGCGAGGCTGCTGCTGATGATGATGGAGAAGAAAAGTAACCGTTTCATGTTCTGAAAGTACTCAAATAAGCATTGCCGCATTGCCGCAATTTAAAATTGACACATTAAAAAAAAAGGCTGCCCGAGGGCAGCCTTTTTAACTATTATGTCTGAAGCTTATTCAGCTACTACTTCCAATTCCAGTTCAGTCTCATGACCATGACCGAAATCAACCTTGGCTTTGAAGTTGCCCAGTTCCTTGATTTCGTCGATGATGTGGATCTTCCTGCGGTCAATCTCATAACCTTTCTGGTCACGGATGGCGCGGGAGATCTGTACGCTGGTAACGGAGCCGAAAATCTTTCCGGATGTGCCCACTTTAGCACCTACTTTAACGGCACCTTCTTTCAGTTTGGCGATCACCTGGTTGATCTCAGCAAGCATAGCAGCTTCTTTCTTCTGTTGTTGCTTCAGCCTTTCATTCAGCTGCTGCATGTTGGAAGGAGAAGCTTCAACAGCCATCTTGCGGGGGATCAGGAAGTTCCTGGCATAACCGTTCTTCACGGATACCACTTCATTGACTCCACCGAGGTTGTTCACGTCCTGTATTAATATCACTTGCATGGCTTCCTCCTTACTTTAACAGGTCAGTTACATACGGCAATATTGCCATTTGGCGTGCACGCTTCACCGCCTCAGATACTTTACGCTGGTACTTCAATGAATTACCGCTAAGGCGACGGGGAAGGAGTTTACCCTGGTCATTCAGGAACTTTTTCAGGAACTCTGCGTCCTTGTAGTCGATATACCTGATACCATACTTCTTGAAGCGGCAGAATTTCTTCTTAGGCTTCTCGGTTTTGATCGCGGTCAGGTACTTGATCTCATTTGCTTTTGCCATGGTATTATCCCTCCACTGCTTTTTCTACACCTGTTGATACGCCACTTCTCTTTTTCAGGTTATACTCGACGGCGTACTTATCGAGTTTAATCACCTGGTGACGAAGTACTTGTTCGTCACGCAGAAGCTGAATCTTCAGCTTCTCATTAATGTCGGATTGCGCCTTGTACTCAAGAACCCAGTAGATACCTGTGGTTTTCTTTTGTACAGGATACGCAAGTGATTTCAATCCCCAGGGATTGCTGTGCACGATTTCACCATTGTTGGCAAGGATGAAATCTGCGTACTTTTTCTGGGAGGCTTTAAATTCTTCCTCGCTCAGAACAGGGGTAAAAATCACCATCAATTCATAATTCTGCATGGTTACCCTTATTTTAAATGGGAGGCAAAGGTAAGGGTTTTCGGCTGAGCTGCAAAAGTTTCAATGACTGCATTAGCTATTAGCTAGTTTAAGACTTTTTGGCAGCAATCAGTACTCTTTTGGCTCAAATCAAGCCTTGGCAGATGTTTTGAAGGCTAATAGCTATTAGCTAATAGCAAATCGCTTATTATTATGCAAGGCAAAATCCGGGTTCACACAGAGAATATCTTTCCGATCATCAAGAAATTTCTCTATTCTGACCACGATATTTTTCTCAGGGAGCTGATTTCCAACGCAGTAGACGCCAGTCAAAAGCTGAAGACCCTGGCTGCAGCGGGCGAGGCAAAAGGCGAGATCGGCGAGTTGCGCATCGATATTTCCATCGATCCCACCCAAAAAACCCTGACCATATCAGACCGCGGCATTGGGTTGACCGCCGAAGAAATGGATAAATACCTCAACCAGGTGGCTTTTTCCAGTGCAGAAGAGTTTCTTGCTAAATACAAGGGCCAGCCCGAGGCGAATATCATCGGTCATTTCGGCCTTGGCTTTTATAGTGCTTTTATGGTCAGTTCCCAAGTGGAAGTGGTGAGCCAGAGTTATAAGGAAGCCTCCAGTACAGTTAAGTGGACTTGTGATGGAAGTCCCGAGTATTCTATCGAGGAGTTAGGGGAAGACGTGAGGGGAAGGGGGACCGATATTATTCTGCATATCAATGAGGAGAGTGAGGAGTTTTTGGAGGAAAGCAGGATCGAGGGGATCCTTGAGAAATTCTGCCGGTTCCTGCCGGTGCCGATTTTCTTTAAGGACAGACAGATCAACAATACTACACCAGCCTGGACGCGTAAACCTAGTGAACTCACTACAGAAGATTACCAGAATTTCTACAAGGAACTGTATCCTTACAATGAAACGCCATTGTTCTGGATCCACCTGAATGTAGATTATCCGTTCACCCTCACGGGTATCCTTTTCTTTCCTAAGATCAAACAGAGTTATGAGATCCAGAAAGACAAGATCCATCTGTACAGCAACCAGGTGTTTGTGACCGATGAGGTGAAAGACATTGTTCCGGAGTTTCTGATGCTCTTGCAGGGTGTCATCGATTCTCCCGATATCCCGCTCAACGTGAGCCGTAGCTATCTGCAGGGAGATCCGAACGTGAAGAAAATCAACAATCACATCACAAAGAAAGTGGCCGACAAGCTTGATGAGATCTTCAGGACAGACAGGCCGTCTTTTGAAGAGAAATGGGACAGTCTCGGTTTGTTTGTGAAGTACGGAATGATGACCGATGATAAGTTCCTTGAGAAGGCAAATGCGTTTCATGTATTCAAGGATGCAAAGCAACCGAAGTACTTCACGATGGAAGAGTTACGTGCACAAACGGAAGTGTTGCAAAAAAACAAAGACGGTAAACTCGTAATTCTGTATACCACTGATCCTGTGCAGCAGGATGCATACATTCAGGGTGCTGCTGCAAAAGGGTATACCGTTGTTAGTATGGAGACCATAGTGGATGCTGCCTTCATCAACAACATGGAGATGAAGTGGAGCGATGTGACCTTTACCCGGGTGGATGCAGATATTACAGACAACCTGATTGATAAGGGGGAGGATGTAGGGTCAGTGTTAAGCAAGGAAGAAGAAGAGAAATTGAAATCGCTGTTTCAGATTCAGACGCCTTCTTCACAAGTTTCCGTGGAGATCAAAGGACTTGCGCAAGACACTGCTCCTGTGCTGGCTACCCGTCCTGAATTCATGCGCAGGATGAAGGACATGGCGGCCATCAGCGGCCCCGGTGCTTCGTTCTATGCTAGCATGCCCGATGAGGTAACGTTAACGGTCAATGGAAATCATAAAGTGATCCAACAAATTTTGAAGACCGAGGATACGGACCGTCAGCAGAAACTCGTCAGGAATCTGGCGGATCTGGCCTTGCTGTCGCAGGGATTGCTGAAAGGAAATGAACTAACGTCCTTCATTAACCGAAATGTGGAGTTGATGGAAAGTTAGTGGGTATGTGTGGAGGGTTTGAGATCAAGGATGCGCATCTGGAGTGTTTTGTTTCCCTGCCATTCATTTACATCGAGATGAAAGGCAACATCAAACGGAAATCCTGAGCGCACGATCTTGATTTTATCGGGCATATTGAAGCCGATGCCCTGCATGGGATGACCATCCTGTTGCGCCACCAGCCTGAGGTGCAGGTCTTTAACGACCTTGCTGTGCCCCAGGTCCCTGAGTCCCCTCGCCACAAAAACAGGCTGCGGATTTTCCGGCCCAAAGGGTTCCATCTGCGTCAGGATATCATAGAACTTCATGTTTAAGTCACTTAAGCGTACCTCGGCATCCAGCAAGAGTTCCGGGGTGAACGCTTCGGCAGGAACGGTTGCCGTAACGATCTCATTGAATCGATGCGCAAATGCTTCTACGTTGTCAGGATTCATGGTCATGCCCGCTGCAAAATAATGCCCCCCAAAGCCAAGCAAAAGATCGCTGCATTGTTCCAGGCCGTCATGAATATTAAATCCGGGAATGCTCCTTGCACTTCCGGCAACAAGGTCTCCACTCTTTGTAAGGACGATGGTGGGCCGATAGTAATGCTCGATGAGCCGGCTGGCTACGATGCCTACAACCCCTTTGTGCCAGTGCGGTTGGTAAACAACCGTTGACCGTCTGGGTTGATCCGGTTCTGTATGGCGAATAAGATCCAGTGCTTCCTGGGTGATGGATTGGTCGGCCTCTTTTCGTTCCGTATTATCTGCCTGAAGCTGCAGGGCAATGGCCTTTGCGGTTAACTCGTCAGAAGCAGTGAAGAGTTCGATGACTTTTCTCGCATCATCCATCCTTCCTGCAGCATTCACACGAGGCGCTACCATGAAGACGAGGTGTTGGATAAGGATCTTTCCTGATACACCGCTCACATCCATGATGACTTTCAATGCGAGCGAAGGATTGGTATTTGCTTTCTCCAATCCAAAATATGCGATGACACGGTTTTCACCAGTGATGGGTACGATGTCTGCAGCAACTGCAGTAGCTGCAAGGTCAAGCAGTTCAAGATAGTGGGACTTAGGCAGGGTCCAATGTTGCGTAAGTGCCATGATCAGTTTCAAGCCAACGCCACAACCGCAAAGTTCTTTGTATGGGTAGTGGCAATCTGATTGTTTCGGATTGAGGATGGCTACGGCCGGTGGCAGGGTTGAACCGGGAAGATGGTGGTCACAGACAATGAAATCGATACCAATGCTTTTGGCGTAACCGATGAGCTCAACAGACTTGATGCCACAGTCCAGTGCAATCATCAGCGTGAACCCTTCACTTGCTGCGTAGTCTATACCTTGCTTAGACACTCCATAGCCTTCCCGATAGCGGTGTGGGATATAGAAGTCCAGTTGGTCTGCGGGAAATACATGGGCCAGGAAACGATACATACACCCTACTGCCGTAGTTCCGTCTACATCGTAATCCCCATAGATCATCACCCGCTCATGGTTTTTTCTTGCTGCATCGATCCGGTCAACGGCTTTCTGCATGTCTTTCATGAGAAACGGATCATGAAGCATATCGAGGGAGGGCCTGAAGAATGTTTTGGCTTCCTCAAAACCCGTAATGCCTCTTTCTGCGAGCATGGTACAAACGGCTGGATGGATGTTAAGGCTGGTTCGCAGCGCGCCAACAACAGCCGGGTCAGCTTCCCGCATTTTCCATCGCTTTTCCATGCCCATGTCAGTAGTTATTTCTTTCGGTCCGTGGTGTAATTTACCAAGTCCTCGAGGGTTTGGCGAACGTCATTTTCCGGAAATTGCCTGAGGATTTCAAGGGCTTTGTTCCGGTATTCGTGCATTTTAGCGGCCGTATACGTTATTCCTCCGGTTTCTTCCACGGCCTGGACGACAAAGTCTATTTTTTCCCGGATCCTGTTCTGGTTCTTGATGATGTAGATCAGTTCTTTTTTCAATGCCGGAGAGGCTTTACTTAGGGTGTAGATCAAGGGCAGGGTTAACTTTTTTTCCTTGATGTCATTTCCTGTGGGCTTACCCACATCGTCTTTTCCGTAGTCAAAAAGGTCATCTTTGATTTGGAAGGCTATGCCCACATTTTCTCCAAACAGGCGCATTTTTTCCGCAACCTCCAGGTCATGGGTAGACGAATATGCACCCGCAGAACAGGCAGAAGCCAGCAGGGATGCCGTTTTTCCGGTGATGATCTTGAAATAGGTTTCTTCGTCTATGTTCAGACTACGGGTCTTTTCCATCTGCCACAATTCCCCTTCACTCATGAGTTTTACTGGCCGGGAAAGGATCTGGAGGATCTTGAAATCATCATTGTCCAGCGCCAGCAACATGCCTTTTGCCAGGAGATAATCGCCCACCAGCACAGAAGTTTTTGCTTTCCAGAGGGCGAATACTGAGAAAAAACCCCGTCTTTCAAAGGATTCATCCACCACATCATCATGCACAAGGGAAGCCGTATGCAGGAGTTCAACCAGGGAGGCGGCCCGGTAAGTAGAGTCATTGATCTCTCCTGTAAGCTTGGCGCTCAGCAATACAAACATAGGCCTGAGCTGCTTTCCCTTGGTTTTGACCACGTATTTCATGATCCGGTCAAGCAGGGGGACGGTGCTTTCAACGGACGCCTTGAATCTGGACTCAAAAACCTTCAGCTCGCTGGCGATTATTTCGGTGGAGAAATTCATGAATCGGCAGCGAACTTAAGAAAATTTGAAACAATCTTTCGGTTATGCGTGATTTTACAGGCATAAAGCAGCATAAATCAATACATTTTAGTCATGTAAAATTTGCTAATACGGTACGATGTAAATATTTTTGTCGGGTTCTACATTGGGAGGACTCTATTTAGTGCGCCGTTCCCTGATAAAGAATCATTAACAATTCTAACATTATGGCAAGCAAAAAGTACTCATTTCTCTTAGGGCTGATCGTGTTGGTTTGCTCCTCATCTGCTTTTGCTCAGGAGACAACCGTGTGGTCGGATTCTTCCTACTACCAATCCAGCAAACTCCCCCAGTACAATGAATTCATGAACAACCTGTACGCTTTTCCTCCTAAACCAAGGAGCATGTGGGAAGTAGGTGTGAAGGTGGGTAGCCCTACGATTATGGGTGACGTGCCTGCTGTATTTCCAACTTTTGGATTTGGCGCCCACGTGCGTAAGTCGCTGGGTTATACGGTTTCATTGCGACTGGAGTATTTCAATGGAACTTCATCGGGTCAAAGTTGGCAAGCGGCGGCCAACTATAATAAAAATCCTGCATGGTTTAACAACGGATACGTTGGAAATAATGTGACGGCAAGCGGGGATCGTATTCCAGCAAAGGACTTGGTTTTCTACAACTTCAAAACCAAGGTGAATGACCTGAGCTTTCAAACGGTGTTTAATTTCAGTAATATCAAGTTTCACGTAGCGAAAACGAAAGTTGGGTTGTATGCCCTGGTTGGTATTGGTCTTACATGGTATGATACCAAGATTGACGCACTGAACGGTACCAGCCGTTACAACTTCAGCAGCATCGCATCTGGAACATACGCGGATCGTAAAGACGTTAAAAGTGCTTTGAAGGATCTTCAGGATGGTACATATGAAACAGCAGCAGAGAATTCTGAAAACACTACCATGAAATTGTTTGGTAAGAATGCCCGATTCAATGGCACGGCTGGTTTGGGCATCTCCTGGAGATTGTCACGCCGTATCAATATTGCCCTCGAAGACAGGGTGATTTTCATGCGTGATGACCTCCTTGACGGACAGCGCTGGATGGAACAGCCTTTAGGTGATGCGGCGCTTACCCGCAACTTTGACGCCGTAAACTGGTTGTCACTTGGCCTGAACTTCAACTTATTCTAAATTCCTAATAGAGAACTATATGAAACTTACTAAAGCATTAATCATTTTCTTCGTGGCACTGGCGTTTGTGCAAACAGATGCGGTAGCCCAAAAGAAAGGCAAGAAATCCGTAGAACCCCTGTATTGGGAAAACCCATTGAATTTTGCTTACAACGAGCTGAATTCGCCCAAACGCATGAAGCTCCCCAAACCTGTTTTGGATGATACTGATGGCGATGGTGTTACTGACCAGTTTGATAATGAACCCAACACCCCTGCAGGTGCTCCTGTTGACTCCC
>JBKCVJ010000058.1:0-42272 GCA_046317915.1 Sphingobacteriales bacterium | reverse complement strand
CCATTCAAGGCTCCGGTAATCCTTACCGTAAAAGGAGGGGTAGCCACTTTTGAATGCAAATTCACTATTAAAGCGGCTGATCACAATATCGAAATTCCGGACCTCGTGAAACCTAAACTGGCCGATGCAACACCGCTGGACGCCACTATTAATTTTAAGCTGAACTAACTCGCATCACTTCAATACTTCTGTTATGAAAAGGATCATTTTCATCTCCATGATAGGTCTTCTGCTCTCAGGTAATCTCCTGGCACAGGATGATCTGCTGGCCGATCTCGTGAAGGAAGATTCTGCCAAAGTGAAACAGAATATCACTATCGCAACCTTCAAAGCTACACGTGTGATCAATATGCACAGTGTGGAGATGACCGGCACCGGTAATCTGCAATTCCTGATCATTCACCACTTCGGTGCCATCTGGGACAAGAATGAAGGCGGCGCAAACTTCGCACGACTGTTTGGCATGAATGGTAATTTCGCCAGTACATATATGTCGTTTGATTATACCCCCATCCGTTGGATGAACCTGGGTGTTGCATGGGCAGGCTCCACCACTATGGAAGGAACCGCAAAATTCAAACTGCTCCGTCAACAAACCGGAGAAAAGAATATTCCGATCAGCCTCGTATGGGTATCCACAGCTAACTTTAATGCATCAAAGCAATTAGAATCCCCACAAGGGCTTTACTGGAACAGGTTTTCCTACCTGCACCAGCTGCTGATCGCCCGGAAGTTCACTGAGAAGTTCTCTCTGCAGTTGATTCCGTCAATGGTGCATAGGAACATCATCTCCTATGGCTATAGCAGTGATCATAATATTTACTCTATGGGTATCGGTGGCCGGTATAAACTGACCGAGAAAAGGGCACTCACCTTTGAATACTCCAGGCAGTTGAATATGTATGAGAATGTGATCGATAAAACAGGCGAGATGGTGAGTTATTCACCCAACCTGATTTCTCTTGGATACGATTGGGATACCGGAGGTCACATCTTCCAGTTCTTCTTTACCAACAGTTCGTTTGCCAGCAATATTCCTCAATTGACCCAAAATCCTATCCGGGATAATTTCGGGCAGTGGTCCATCGGCTTCAACCTTAACAGAAGCTATACCGTGAAGCAAACGGTGAAAACACATTGATAATCAGGTTGCAGGTCGCAGGTCGCAGGTTGCAACCTGCGACCTTGTTTTATACTAATTTTAAACTTTCGTGCACTAGCTTAGTCTTACCACAGCATGAAAGCAACAAACCTTATCCGTAACATCCATCTCCTGCAAAGGGCCGGCTTTGGCCCAAGGGCGGAGGATATCCCGTCACTTTCTGACGCAAAAGCAGAGCAGTTGTTTCAGCAGCTGTTAAAGAAAAGTTCTGGTAATCCTGCCTTCATTAAGGTCACCACCAATACGTTTGACGGATTGGTAAAAGGGATCATGGCCGAAGGTAAGATGCAGGAACTCACCAAAGAACAACGCGCGGAACTGCGAAAACAAAGCAGGGAGGCGCTCAAAGATCTCAACCTTCGCTGGCTAGACGAAATGGTGCACAGTGAAGCTCAGCTTCGGGAGAAGATGGCATTTTTCTGGCACGGCCATTTCGCTTGCAGGGAGATCAATATCTTCTACCAACAGCAGTTGCTGGATGTCATCCGCACCAATGCACTGGGCAATTTTGGCGATCTGCTTCGCGAGGTGTCGAAATCAGCCGCCATGCTGGCCTTCCTCAACAACCAGCAAAACCGTAAACGGCAACCCAATGAAAATTTTGCCCGTGAAGTAATGGAACTTTTCACCCTGGGCCGGGGCAACTATGCTGAGAAAGATATCAAAGAAGCAGCAAGGGCCTTCACCGGCTGGGGTTTTGATCTCGGTGGAAATTTTGTGTTCCGCAAACAGTTCCACGATGAAGGAGAGAAAACGGTGCTTGGTAAAACCGGTACACTTGATGGCGACGATATCATCGATATCCTTCTCCAGCAGGAACAAACCGCACGCTATATCACTGCTAAGATCTACCGTTTCTTTGTGAATGAAACACCGGATCCTGCTATGGTTGAAAAGCTTTCCAAAGAATTCTTCCAGTCGGGGTACGATATCAAGAAATTGCTTAGCTCCATATTTCTCTCCCCCTCATTTTACGAGGAGAAGAACCGCGGTGTGATCATCAAATCCCCGGTCCAATTATTGGCAGGACTGCGCAGAATGCTGCCGATGAAATTCAATAACGACGAAGTGCAGCTTTTGTACCAGCGTCTTCTGGGCCAGGTGCTATTCTATCCACCCAATGTGGCAGGATGGCCCGGAGGCAGGAACTGGATCGATAGTTCATCGTTGATGTATCGGTTGCGACTGCCAAGGTTATTACACGATGATGAAGGGCTGGTTGCCAAACCCAAGGTTGACGATGATGTGATGATGGGTGTGGCGGACAAAACGCCCAAACGGTCTGGCGTTATCAATGTAGACATCGAATGGCCCGTGTATGTCTCTGCATTCTCGAAGACAAAAAGAGAAGAACTGCTGCCGCATATGGCCGCTACGTTGCTGCCATATGGAACAATAGATGCAGCTATGCTTGACCGTAGTGCTGACCTCTCGTCCCGTGAAAAGTATATTCAGTCCGTTACCATTCAGTTGATGAGCCTTCCAGAATATCAACTCATGTAAAACAATCACCATGCTGATCAAAAGAAGAAACTTTATACAAATAGGCAGCCTCGCTACAGGATCTGTCTTTATTCCCGGGTTCCTAAAGGCCTTTGAACGGCCTTCCATGGTGCCTAAAGGGAATAAAGTTGCCGTGGTGATCCAGCTGTCTGGCGGCAACGATGGACTGAATACGGTTATCCCTTACCGTAATGATATTTATTACAAGGGCCGCCCCGCGTTGGGCATCAAGAAAGAAGCTGCACTATCGCTCACTGATGAAACTGGATTAAATCCGGCACTGACGCACCTGAAATCTTTGTATGATGATGGATCATTAGGCATCCTTAACAGTGTAGGCTATCCCAATCCGGATCGCTCACATTTCCGGAGCATGGACATCTGGCAAACCGGTTCGCGGGCAGACCAGGTGTTGCAAACCGGTTGGCTGGGCAGGTACCTGGATGCGCAATGCCAGGGCTGTGACAAGCCTACACAGGCGCTTGAAGTGGATGATGTGTTAAGTCTTGCGCTTAAAGGAGAACAAGCCAAAGGACTTGCGTTCAGGAATCCAAGAAACTTGTATGGCGGCAGCCAGGAAGCGTTTTTCAAACAGATTGCATCGGCACATCATGACGGGGAGCATGCACAGGCAGATTACCTCTACAAAACTATGGCAGAAACCATCTCTTCTGCCGACTACATCTTTAAACAAAGCAAACTCAGACCGGCAACAGGACAATACCCGACCACTCAATTGGCGCAGGGCCTGAAAACCATTGCCAGCCTGATCTTCAGCGATATCGATACCAAGGTGTATTACATCTCCCTCGGATCATTTGATACCCATGTATTGCAGGCTAACCAGCAGAAGCGTTTGTTTGATGAATTGAACGGAGCATTATCTGCATTTACGGCAGACCTTAAATCCAACAACCGGTTTGAAGATGTGATGATCTTTACATTTTCAGAATTTGGACGAAGGGTTGTGCAGAATGCCAGTGGCGGTACAGATCATGGCACGGCAAATAATATGTTCCTGATCTCCGGTGGATTGAAACAAAAAGGGATTCTGAATGCATTGCCTGACCTTGCAGATCTGCAAGATGGAGATCTTAAATACAAGGTTGATTTTAAGCAGGTATATGCTACGATTTTGAATAAGTGGCTTGGGGCAGATGCGGAGGCGATACTGGGGGGGAGGTATTCTGCGTTGGATTTTATTTGACAAGCCAGGCATTCATGAATACAGTCATTCAGGAAATCTGAGGTTGGCATTCTGAATTCCAGGTTACCACTCTAGATTTCCTGAATGCCTGTATTACAGAATGTCTGGCTTGCCAATATTATTCTCTTGACGTCCCAATCCTATACAACATATATCCCATCCCCAGGAACGCAAGCGTACCCAACAGGAAATAGCCATTAGTGCCCAGACCCGCCGTGAGCGCGTGTTCCATATTAATGTTGCCAAGCGCGGAGGAGATACCTTCATTCACAGAAAGGAAGGCCACAATGACCCCTGCCAATGCGCCTCCCGCCACAAGTCCTGTCGCAAACAGATTTCCTTTTCGCAAGTCTTCCTCTTCTTCCACAGCCGCACCAGCTTTCTTATGTTTTTTATCTACAAGAGCGCGGATCATTCCACCAATGAAGATCGGAAGTGTAGTAGCCAGTGGCAGGTAAATTCCGATGGCGAAACTCAATGCCTTGATGCCGCAGAGTTCCATCACGATGGCGATGAACACCCCAACGATCACAAACTGCCAATCAAGGTTGAATGATAAAATCCCCTTAATGAGTGTAGCCATTAGTGTGGCCTGGGGTGCGGAATATTTTTCTGTACCGATGGCATGCATGATTCCTTGCGAGACCATTTCAGGCGTCGGTGTATCCAGTACTTTCACGGTAATGCCAATGGCCAATGAAGAAACAATCGCGCCAATGAACAGCGCAATCTGCTGGTAACGAGGCGTTGCGCCAACAAGGTAACCGGTTTTAAGATCCTGTGATGTTGCGCCGGCATTGGCTGCAGCTATACAGATCATCCCGCCTACAACAAGTGCCATCGGTTCATATACTTTGCCCGTCCATCCCACGGCGATAAACACCAGGCAGGTACCCATGATCGTTGCGATCGTCATACCCGAAATAGGATTATTGGATGAACCAATCAGTCCCACAATTCTTGATGATACGGTTACAAAGAACGCCCCGAAAATTACCACCAATACACCCAACAGCAATTTGCCAATAATGGTATCACCGGGCACTTGCGGTAACACCGTCATTAACAGGATCAACGCAAGGCTACCGAATCCAACGATCTTGATAGACAGATCTCGCTCGGTCCTGGACACATTGGTTTCTGATGCTCCGCCTTTCAGGGAACCGAGGGAACCTTTGAATGAGGCTACGATGGTGGGAATGGTTTTGAATAGGGTGATGAACCCTCCGGCTGCAACGGCACCTGCACCAATTTGACGCACATATGCAAAATAGATGGCTGCAGAATAATCCGCGAAGGTATGGGTCACCGGATCCCAGCCTCCTTTACCACCGGCTGTTGCCAGATCCTTCAGATAACCTAACTTAATTAACTGCGTAGCAATCATATCAGAAGGTACCAGCGATGCCAGCAGCGGGTTGAATACAAACCAGGTCAGCACACTACCCGCAACCAATACGCTCGCAATTTTTGGACCGATGATATACCCCACACCAAGATATTCAGGCGTGATCTCACCACTCACCTTTGCAGAGGGAAAAAATTTATTTGCCTGCTTCGTCATCCAGAATGGCGTCTCGGCAACTACGTGCAGGATCTTCTGGAGGAATGCATATATGGCGGCTACGCCAACGCCGAGGAAAGCGGTCTTCGCAAAGTTTCCGCCCTTCTCACCGGCCTTGAGTACAGATGCGCAAGCAGTACCTTCCGGATAAGGCAGGTTCTCATGTTCTTTAACGATGAGTGCTTTTCTCAATGGGATCATCATCAGTGTTCCCAGAATACCACCGAAGATGGCGAGGGTTAGGATGGTGAGGTAGTTGAAATAGTTGCTACTGTCTTTTTCACTCAGGAAAAGAAACCCTGGCAGGGTGAACACCACACCCGCGGCAATGCTTTCGCCTGCGGAGCCGGTGGTTTGGATGATATTGTTTTCAAGAATAGTTGTTTTCAGGAAGAGCTTGCTCAGCGCAATGGCCATCACCGCGATGGGAATGGAGGCTGATACAGTAAGTCCCGCTTTCAACGCCAGGTACACCGTTGCTGCACCAAAGATGATCCCGAATGCAGAGCCCACCAACACAGACTTGATGGTAAACTCTTTCATATTTGTTTCCGGAAGAACGAAGGGCGTAAACTTTTTGTCAGACATATGATTTGGCAATTAGCAATTAACAATTGGCTATTGACAAAATAAACATTAATTGCCAATTGCCAATTGCTATTTCACGCCATGCATCATCTTGCTCAGCCAGCGCGTGAGCAGGAACAGGATCAATGACGCGATACCTGACATAATCACAAAGAGCAAAAAGAAATCATACAAGTTATGGATCTGGAAACCCATGAATGATGTGTATTGATAAGGAACTTCAAGTTTATTTAAGGTAGCCAGTTGTTGTGCTGTAGGCGTAAGTTGGCCATTGAGGATAGCGGGCAGATCGATCCCTGCTTTCCCCGCTTTCAGGATCTCCGCTGGTCCGGGAGGATAAAGCGCACTGAGTTTGCCCGCCAGTACATTTGCCGCAGCATTGGCCATGAACCATACGGCCATCAGCAGGGATGCAAAACGAAGTGGAGCCAGTTTGTTCACCAGGGACAGGCCAATGGGTGAGAGGCAAAGCTCGCCCCATGAATGTAGTGCATACATGCCGGTGAGCCAGATCATACTCACTTTTACGTTGGTGCCTACATCCTTTACACCCATTGCAATCCAGACATAACCGAGTCCCAGCAAGAATAATCCGATGGCCATTTTCAACGGTGAATTAGGCTCTGCATTGCGCTTTCCCAGTTTCACCCAAAGCCATGCAAATACCGGAGCAAAGGCCACCACAAAAAATGAATTCAGGCTTTGGAACCAGGAAGGGGGGACATCATAGTTAAGGGCATCGATGTGGAGTTTGGTTTGTTCGGCCGCAAAAAATGAAAGAGAAGCACCAGCTTGTTCAAAAGCACTCCAGAAAAAAACAACAAAGAAAGACACCACAAAGATGGCAATGGTTTTATCTCGTTCCACCTTGGTCAATGACCTGTCTGAAAAGATCACATAAAGAATCACTGCAAGGGAGATCAGCATCAACCATGAAAGATCAAATATTTTTTGTCCATGCAGATACAACAGTCCCAATGCAACAGCCACCAGTGCGATCAGGCCCAGGATAACGGTAACGGATAACTGATTTTTGATAGGGGAGTTACTGGTGGCCATTTCCTTCGGTGTTATGCCGATGGGATTATTGTCTGCATCCACCACATATTTGTCCTGCAATAGTTTCAATGTGATTACACTCAGTAACATACCAATGCCTGCGGCTAAAAAGGCCCATTTGAAATCATCAGGATTTCCCGTATTGCCCACGAGGCCACAGATAAAGGGTCCCAGCATGCCACCCACATTGATCCCCATATAAAAAATGGTATAAGCTGCATCTTTTCGCTTGTCTGTATCTGCATACAATTGCCCAACCATTGAGGAAATATTGGGCTTGAAGAATCCATTACCAACGATCATCATTCCCAAACCTGCATAAAACAGAAAGCCAGAAAGGTCGGGGTTAGATTTGTATAAACTCGAACAGAAGAAGAGAATGAATTCTGCAAGCGCCATGATCAGGCCACCAAGGATAATTGACCGCCGATTACCCCAGTAACGGTCTGCAATAAACCCGCCAATGAGTGGTGTGAGGTAGATCAGGCTGGTGTATCCACCATAGAGGTTTGAAGCAAATGCTTTATTGAAAAGGAGCGCATCAGTCATGAAATATACCAGGATGGCACGCATCCCGTAGTAGTTGAACCGCTCCCACATTTCCGTTGCGAAGAGTACGTATAGTCCGCGTGGATGTCCGGATTTCTGATCAGCCATGCAATTAATTTTGGTGCCGTGAATATATAGATTCTTCCATTACCGCATTACCGCATTGCCACATTGACCCCTTATCTTCGCGTCTATGAAACCAATCAAGATCCTCCTGCTTGGCTCGGGTGGCCGGGAACACGCTCTGGCCTGGAAGATCAGGCAAAGTCCATTGTGTGAAAAGCTGTACATCGCTCCGGGCAATGCCGGTACGAGTGAATGTGGCGAAAACATCAATATCCAGGTCAATGATTTTGTGTCGATACAGTCGGTTTGTCTGCGGGAGCACATTGACCTTGTGGTGGTGGGGCCTGAAGAGCCATTGGTGAATGGGATCTATGATTATTTCCAAAACGATGCGGCGCTGAAACACGTGGCCCTCATCGGTCCATCCAAAGAAGCGGCCCAGCTGGAGGGAAGTAAGGCCTATGCGAAGGCCTTCATGCAAAGGCACGGCATTCCAACCGCAGCTTATCGTGAGTTTGACCAAACCAACTATGCCCAGGGGGTCACTTACCTCCAGAATCACCCCTTGCCCATCGTCCTCAAAGCAGATGGATTGGCGGCAGGAAAAGGCGTGATCATTTGCCAGAATCACGCAGAGGCCATGGCTGAATTTGAACTGATGATCCAGCAATCCAAATTTGGATCGGCAGGGCATAAAGTGGTGGTAGAGGAGTTTCTGACCGGCATTGAACTTAGTGTTTTTGCCCTTACAGATGGGGAATCCTATGTGCTGCTGCCTGAAGCCAAGGACTATAAAAGAATCGGGGAGGGAGATAAAGGCCTGAATACCGGAGGAATGGGCGCGGTGAGCCCGGTTCCTTTTGCCGATGCGGTGTTTATGGAAAAAGTGCGCAACAGAATCATAGAACCCACCATCCAGGGTATCCACGCGGAGAAACTGGCGTACAAAGGCTTTGTATTCTTCGGGCTGATCAATGTGAATAATGAGCCGATAGTGATAGAATATAATTGCCGGATGGGTGATCCCGAAACCGAAGTGGTGATCCCGAGGCTGAAGTCTGACCTGGTTGACCTCTTCCTGGCCGTCTCACAACACCGGTTGGCAGGCAAAAACCTGGAATTTGAACAGAGAGCCGCATCCACCGTAGTAGCCGTCAGCGGCGGTTATCCGGGAAGTTATGAAAAAGGATTTGAGATCGATGGACTGGACATCCTGAATGAAGACAATACCATCGTGTTCCATGCAGGAACCAGTGAAGAAAGCGGAAAGATCCTGACCAATGGGGGAAGGGTGCTTGCCGTAACTTCCTTTGGGGACTCTGTCCATAAGGCCGCCCAACGTTCCATCAAGATCATGGAGTTCATCGATTTTCAAGGCATCTACTACCGGAAGGATATAGGGTATGAGTTCCAGTGACAGGTTTCCGGATAAATGTTGTGAAATCCCGCATAAAACGTTCATAATGACGTTGTTTATTGGAATTATTTATTGAATTTTGCCCACATTAACTAGAAAACCAATATCAATCGTACAATGGGACTCTTTAACTGGTTCACCCAAGATATCGCCATTGACCTCGGAACTGCCAACACGCTTATCATTCATAACGACGAAATCGTAGTCAACGAGCCTTCGATAGTTGCTTTAGACCGCAATAATCCCAAGAATGTTCTGGCTGTAGGTAAGAAAGCCCTGATGATGCACGAGAAAACACACGAGAGCATCCGCACGGTCAGGCCCCTCAAAGACGGTGTAATTGCAGACTTCAACGCTGCTGAATTGATGATAAGGGAGATGATCAAGATGATCTACCCTAAGAAGCCTCTATTTCCCCCGAGTTGGCGGATGATGATCTGTATCCCCTCCAGTATTACCGAAGTGGAAAAGAGAGCGGTTAGGGATAGTGCTGAGCAGGCAGGTGCAAAGGAAGTTTATCTTCTGCATGAGCCGATGGCAGCGGCCCTGGGAATTGGTATCGATGTAGAGGAGCCTGTAGGCAACATGATCATTGATATTGGCGGTGGTACCACCGGCATAACCGTCATCGCTCTTGCCGGTATCGTTTGTGATCAATCGATCCGTATCGCGGGCGATGAATTCACTGCAGATATTATGGAAGCGCTGCGCCGTTACCATTCTCTTCTGATCGGTGAACGTACAGCGGAGCAGATCAAGATCCAGATCGGTGCTGCTATGAAAGACCTTGATTCTCCTCCCGATGATATTCCGGTGAATGGTCGTGACCTGGTGACGGGTATCCCCAAACAGATCATGGTGAGTTTCCAGGAGATCGCAGAAGCGCTGGATAAATCTATTTTTAAAATTGAAGAAGCCATTCTTAAAGCACTGGAAACAACGCCACCGGAACTGGCTGCAGATATCTATAGACGTGGCCTGTATCTGACGGGTGGCGGTGCTTTGCTCCGCGGACTCGACAAGCGCCTGAGTCAAAAGATCAAGTTACCTGTGCATGTGGCGGAAGATCCACTGAAGAGTGTGGTAAGGGGTACGGGTATCGCCCTTAAGAATTACTCGCGGTTTCCTTTCGTGATGAGATAATTCAATGCGGAATATTTTTCTTTTTATTGCCCGGTTCAGTAACCTGCTGTTCTTCCTGGTGTTACAGGTACTCGCGCTCAGCATGCTGTTCCGATATAATAAATTTCATCAGGCAGCATATATGAATGCAGCTAATGAGGTAACGGGAAAGTTTTTTCTCCGATATAATAATATAGAAACCTATTTCAGTCTTCGCAATGAAAACGACCAGCTCAGAACCCAGAACGCTGATCTGCTGAACAAACTGGCTACCAATTTTTCAGCACCCGATAGTAATATGCAGGTGGTTGAAGATACTTTCGGTTTGCAGGATCAGGAACAGTATCGCAAATTCTTATTTCTTCCGGCGCGTGTGATTGGAAACGCTGTGAACGAGCAGAATAATTTTATCACCCTTCATCGCGGCAGCAGCCAGGGCGTGGCCATCAACATGGCGGTAGTGGGTCCCAGCGGGATCATTGGTAAAGTAGTTGATGTGAGTCCGAATATGTCTGTTGTGATGAGCCTCCTGCATCGGAATAATAGTGTGGTGGCGCTGTTGAAAAAAGGTAACGGATTCGGCAAAGTGGTATGGGATGGCAAAGATCCAAGATACGTTACGCTCAATAATATTCCCAGAACAGAGAAAGTGGCCAAAGGTGATACCGTGGTAACAAGTCCCTATTCTGATATCTTTCCTCCCGGCCAGATCGTAGGATTTGTGGAGGAGGTGAGTGACGATAAGGCCACCAGCAGTTACAATATTAAAGTGAAAACGGGCACGGATTTCTTTTCCGTGCAGCATGCGTTTGTAGTTAAAAACATGCAGAAAGCAGAAATGGATTCCTTACTAAACAGAATCAAGAGAGACTGATGAGTGACCTCTTAAAAAATATCATCCGTTTTGCGTTGTTTATCCTGGTGCAGGTTTTTGTGTTGGCGAAAGTGCCGCCATTGCATCGGTTCATCGTCCCTTATCTGTATTTTCTTTTTATACTATGGTTGCCGTACAATACACCAAGGGCGGGATTGACCCTGCTAGGGTTTTTGTTTGGACTGTCATTGGACTTTTTTACCAAGACCCCGGGCCTTCATGCCGCGGCCTGTACGCTGATCGCTTATATCAGACCTTTTATCATCGGCATATTGATGCCAAAAGAGGCAACTGAGATGAGCTATGCAGAGCCGTCCATCACCAGTATGGGCTTTGTGCCTTTTGCGGTGTATGCGTTTATCCTGACATTTGTTCATCATACCTACCTGGTGTTCCTGGAATGGCTGCAGGTTGGCAGTATCTGGTTTTTCTTTGGAAAAGTACTTGCATCCACAGCCATCTCTCTGCTATTGATATTCATCACCGAGATGTTGTTCCAGCGCAAGGGAAGGTATAGGACGAATGTAGCTTAGGGTGAATGAATAGGGTGAATGAATAGGGTGAGTGTTTAGGGGAAGTGTTTAGGCCTAATCCCTGATCTAAACACTCCCCCTACACACTCCCCCTAGGAATTAGAGAAGTTAAAACTATCAAGATAAATGTCGGTTTTCAATCAGTCCAGACAAACCGTAGTGCGCCTGATCATCCTCGCAGTCTTTGTGGTGCTGATCGCGCGTTTGTTTGTGCTGCAGTTGCTCAGCCCTCAGTTCAAATTGCAGGCAATGGACAATGCCGTGGACAGGAAGATCATCTATCCTGACAGGGGGTTAATCTTCGACAGAAATGGAAAATCGATTCTGGAGAATACGGTGACGCATGATCTTATGATTGTGCCAACCCAGTTGAAAGGAATTGATACAATGGGACTGTGTAATATCCTTGACATTGATACAACGGAGTTCAGGAAACGCCTGGTGACGTCTATTGTAAAGAATGGAAGATACCGGCCTTCCGTTTTTGAAGGTGCACTGTCTATTGAGAAGTTTGTAAAACTTCAGGAGAATATCTATCGCTTTGAGCCCGGATTTTATTTACAAGACAGGCCGATCCGTTCTTACCCTTATAAAGTTGCCGAACATGTGCTGGGATATATCGGTGAAGTGGATTCCAATATACTGAGGCGCACCAATTATTTTTATCAGTTGGGGGACTACATGGGGCTTACCGGACTGGAGCGTTCATATGAGAATATCCTCATGGGCCAACGTGGGGTACAGTACCGCATCAAGGACAATAAGAACAGGCTCGTGGGTTCGTACGAGAATGGTGCTTATGATACAGTTGCCATCGCCGGACGAAATCTGCGTACTTATATGGATATTGATGTGCAGGTGCTGGCAGAAAAATTTCTGGCCAATAAGCTGGGTGCCATTGTAGCCATCGATCCCAAAACCGGAGGCATCATTGCAATGGCCAGCGGCCCTACCTATGATCCAAACCTCCTGACCGGATCCCTGCGTAAACTGAACTTCTCGTATCTGTTGACCGATACCGCAAAACCCTTGTATAACAGGGCCATCAAAGGACAGTATCCTCCCGGTTCTACCATCAAGCCCACACAAGCATTGATTGCGTTGGATGAAGGGGTCATCACTCCGCAGTATGGTATCGGTTGTAACGGTGCGTATTACGGATGTAGAAGACCGATCAACTGTACAGAGAAATGGTCTGGCCACGCTTCTAATTTACGAATGGCTATTGCGCATTCCTGTAACTCTTATTTCTCGCAGATCTATCGCCTTGCGGTAGACAACAGGAAGTTTAAGAATGTAGACGATGGCTATGCGAAATGGAAAGAGTATATGAATTCATTTGGTCTGGGTGTTCGTCTGGGCGTGGATATTCCCAGTGAAGACAAGGGCCTTATCGTTGATACATCGTTCTACAATAAACTGTACAGCAACTCGTGGAATTCCTGCACCAATGTGTTCCTTGGTATTGGCCAGGGGGAGATGCAAGCCACGCCTTTGCAGATGGCAAACATGATGTGTATCATCGCCAACAAAGGGTATTACTATACACCTCATTTTGTAGAGAAAATCGATGGGCAGGGCGAAGCCGATACGGTACTGAACACTTACAAGGTCAAGCATAGTGTTACGCATATCCCTGATACCATTTATAATCTTGTGCAGTTGGGCATGCAGGATGTTATTGAGGCAGGTACGGGTAGGGTAGCCAGAATTGATGGGATTCCAATGGCCGGAAAAACGGGTACGGCGGAAAACTATGGAATCATCAATGGCAAAAGAGAAAAGCTGGAAGACCACTCCTGGTTTGTTTGTTTTGCGCCAAGGGATAATCCTAAGATTGCCGTTGCTGTGATCATTGAGAATGCGGGCTTCGGTGCCACCTGGGCCGGTCCGATTGCGCGGATGGTCATCGAGAAATACCTGAACGACTCCCTTAGTGCCAAGAGTAAACTGGATTCTGCACGCATAGCAGAGAAAGAGATCATCCTGCCCGTCGTTAAGGCTAAGCGGATGAGATTGGATTCCCTTCGCAGGGTGAGGCTGGCGAGGGAAATGGGCGACAGTTCAAATACTGATTTGCCAGAGGCCCCGTCCACACTTAAGTTGAAGAGAGCGGCAGAGACGCCTGTAAAAAAAGACAGTGTACCGGCCAAGCCAAAGCCAGACACCACCAAGGCCATTGCACTTTTAACCAAACACGAGGATGAGGAAGAATCCTGAAATATCTAAAGGTGTAGACAGCCTGTTGGTGGTCCTTTACCTGATCCTGGCAGCCATCGGTGTCATGAGTATTTTTGCGGCTACGCATCGGAATGAAGACATCATCTCAGGATTTCTTTCTTTCAAGACAGACTATAGCAAGCAGTTGTTGTTTTTTGGCATCAGCATCATTCTTGGCATTTTTATCCTATTGACGGATTCTAAATTTTTTACGGCCACGGCCAACCTGTTTTACTTTGCAGGCATTCTTTTGCTCTTGCTTGTATTTCCGTTTCACACGGAGATCAAGGGTACTAAATCCATTATTCGATTCTCCAGTTTCCAGTTGCAACCGGCAGAGTTGTGTAAGATCTTTGTGAACCTGGCACTGGCCAAATACCTGAGCCGTACGGAAACCGATTTCACCAAGCTTAAATCGCAATTGATCGCTTCGGTCATCGTGATGGTTCCGGCCATATTATCGATCCTGCAAAGTGAGACGGGGCTTGCGCTGGTGTATTTTTCTTTTTTTCTGGTGATGTACCGGGAAGGCTTGCCCAGTATCGTATTGATTGTTGGTTTTTCGCTGGCTGTTCTCGTGATAGCCACGCTGCTGATTGAACCCAATGTACTCGCGATCATTCTGACGGTGATTGCTGGCCTCACCATTTATTTTATGCGAAAGCAGATCAAGCGTGACAGGAGTATACTGATCGGTATCGCTGCCATCTGGGTCATCTGTGTGGGTGTGCAAAGATTTGCTGTTCCGTTCTTTTTCGACAATGTGCTGAAGCCTTACCAGGTGCAAAGGATCTATGCAACAGTGGGACGTGATTTTCCCGTTGATCCTAAGACCATGACGGAAGAAGATATCAAAAAGATCGAGGAGAAAAAGAAAGCCACTTCCTACAATGTGAAGCAAAGTAAGATCGCGATTGGCTCAGGTGGATTTATTGGCAAAGGTCTTTTGAAAGGTACCCAAACCCGCTATGATTTTGTTCCGGAGCAGCGAACAGACTTTATCTTCTGCACCATTGGAGAAGGTTTTGGTTTTGTTGGCAGCACGATCCTTTTACTACTCTACCTCCTGCTGATCTTCCGGATCACCGTTGTAGCTGAAAGGCAACGAAGTACATTCAGCCGATGTTATGCCTACGGTGTAGCCGTGGTTCTGTTTTTCCACGTGGCCATTAATATAGGGATGACCGTTGGGCTTGTACCGGTCATCGGTATTCCCCTTCCTTTCTTAAGCTATGGTGGTACGGCCCTGATCACATTCACTGTATTGTTGTTTATTCTGATCCGGTTGGATGCAGACCGGCAGATGGTGTTGAGATAATTTGGCAATGTGAAAATGCGGCAATGCGGCAATGTAGGAAGCGCGGCCGTACGTTGCCGGCCTGCGCAATGCCCAATGCCTGAATGCCCAATGCCTCGCGAAGCGTCATTGCCACATTTCCGCACTACCGCATTGCCACATTAACATCGTATTTTTGCCCCATGAACATCATTCCTCTGTCTGAAGGCTCATTCAGTATTGATGGTACCAAAAGGTTTGTCCCCTTTGACACAGCCAGAGATTCCCTAACCAATAGGCCGGCAGGTAGTATTCTCGTGGAGATCCAGCCCTTTGTGGTGGTCACTAGTAAAGACATTATCCTGTTAGATACCGGATTGGGTTTTCACAATGCTGATGGAAATCTGCAGATCCATCAGCATTTGCTTGACCATGATATCAATCCCCTTGACGTGACCAAGGTGCTGATGAGCCATCTTCACAAGGATCATGCAGGAGGGGCCGGACTGGAAAACAAACTGCTTGGGCATTATCATGTCAGTTTTCCCAATGCCACTTACTATGTTAGTGAAAAGGAACTTGCCTATGCATTTGAAAAAGGCAAACCTTCCTTCCAGCCGGAAGAGTTGGAGGTGTTCAGCCATATGGAGAAGATTCAGTTGTTAGATGGTGAAGGAGTGATTGATGGATATATCACTTATCAGTGGAGTGGTGGACATAGTCCTTTCCACCAGGTATTCTGGATCAGGGAAGACGGGGAAACCGTTTTTTTTGGTGGCGACGAGGCTCCACAATTGCACCAGATGAAAAGCCGTTTTGTTGCGAAGTATGATGCCAATGGAAAAAGAGCAATGGAACTTCGCCAGGAATGGTGGGCGAAAGGCAAGGAAGCAGGATGGACCTTTTTATTCTATCATGACATCAGGACCCCATTTGTAAAAGCAGGATGAACATCAGGCCATTCATAGGATCAGTTATATGTATAATGATGTTTGGGTGGAGCAGCTATGGGCAGTCTCATGCATCCAATATTGTTTTTCTGTTGGATATCAGCAATAGCATGGGTAAGGACCATAA
Source organism: Sphingobacteriales bacterium (assembly GCA_046317915.1). Classification (GTDB taxonomy): domain Bacteria; phylum Bacteroidota; class Bacteroidia; order Chitinophagales; family Chitinophagaceae; genus Pollutibacter. Next base: position 26,055 of record JBKCVJ010000058.1, on the reverse strand, counting down.
GATGGAACTCCTGCAAAAATCAACAGAGGAGCTGTGCAAAGTACTGAATGCCAAGGATCGCGTGAGCTTGCTGACTTTTGGTACGGTGGTGGAAACCTTGTACAGTTCTTCTTCATTTTCGGGATCAGATTCTTTGCTGCGGACCCTCAAAAAGGTGCGGTCAACTGCGGCGGCCACCAATATCAACCGGGGGATATATGATGCGATTGAGCAATCAGATAAAATGAAACTCCCAGAAGAGAATCACGTTTTCCTGGTTACAGATGGAGAATTTGCATTGAATCCGTTTACGAAATCCCTGGTAGAAAAGCGAAAGGATATCCGGTTAACCTGTGTCATTGTAGGGAAAGGACCTTCTGCAGAAAAGGCTGTTAAATACGTTACGGAAGAACTCAAACTCAAGGTGATCACCTTGGTGAACGAAGAAGCAGATGTCAAGAAACTTGCCGAGTTGGTCAAGTCAACTGTGATCGATATCCAATAAAAAAGGCTAGCCCTAGAAAGAGCCAGCCGTTGCTAACCTATGAAAAACACCAAGGTAAAAGTACAATTTTTTGGTTAATACATACAAGTCCAAAATTATTTTTTGCCGACTTATCGCTGGTTCCCCGCCCGTCTTTTTTGGCGATTCTGGAGTTCCCGCTTCACCATCTCCCTGAACTTGTCTTCTGACTGAAAGAGCTTGTTTGTCCGGTCCGTACCCAGGATCTTCACAAAATCGGGTTTATACTTCTTACGTATATCCAGCGCTTTTTGTTGGCGGGTCAGCACATCTTCTTCTCCACCGTTTTTGAGCAGGCCCCTGAGTTCGTCCTGGTATTTGTTGTATACCGGCCAAAATTTCTCCGCATCCTGGGTGGTTAAGCTTAACTCCTTCGTCAGATAGGCGACCTGGATGGCTTCTAGCCGTTGTTTACTTTCACCGCGTATGCCGTCCTGGGCCATGCCCGAAAAAGGCAGCAACACTAGTATCAGGTATAAAATCTTTCTCATGTTTAATTCAATTTTTGGGGTGTTATTTCAGGTTGGTCTGATAGAAAATCCTTCAGGCCTTCTTCATCAATATCGCGCATCATTTCTTCGGCTTCAGCCGGGTTACCGGCAACAACAATGGGTTCTGGCACGGTAATATCAGGGAATCCACTCAGAAATTCATCCATTTCCTTTTCACTCACTTTCGGCAATTCTTTACTTACACTTAACGGGTCCATATTTCCCTGCTGTTCACTCATATTATATATCAAAGCTCCAAAACCCAGAATGGCTACTAATGATGCAGCCACAGCATAGAGCCTGAACCGGTTCTTGGGCATGCTTACTATAGGTGCGGGCGTTTTCGCCCCTGTTGCTGATGGAATCCGGACCTCACTGAAATATCCTTCAGGAACATTCATCGGCATCTTCCTGGACATGCCTGCAAGCAGGGGTGAGAGAGAAGATATTTCTTCCTCATGACCCACTTCCATAGCCCTGATCTTTTCAAGGATCAGTCCCGGAAGAAGATCAAAATAGCCCTCTGGAACGGTAAAAACCTGTTTATCAGGGATTTCCGATACTTCCTTGCTTATGCTCTCCAGCTCTACCTGTATGTCTGACTTTCCACGCATCATCTTTTAGACGGTTTTAGGCATTCTTGGTTTAATGATTCAGGATATATTCTTCGATTTTCTTGACCGCATGATGGTAGCTCGCTTTCAAAGCACCCTCAGACGTTTCAAGGATTCGGCTCATATCTTCATATGGCATTTCGTCGTAATATCTAAGCGAGAACACCAGTTTTTGTTTTTCAGGAAGCTGCTGGATAGCCATTTGCAGTTTCCATTCCAGTTTATTGGGATCAAAGTCTTTGTCTGCTTTCAATCGGTCAGCCAACCCTGATTGCGCATCTTCAAAAGATACGATCTGTCGTTTTTTTTGTTGTTCGATGAAAGTCAGGGATTCATTTCTGGCGATCCGGTAAAGCCAGGTATATAGCTTGGCGTCCTCGCGGAAATTGTCAAGTCCTTTCCAGACTTTGATAAACACATTCTGCACTACATCGTGCGCGTCATCATGGTCAACAACCATACGCCTTACGTGCCAGTAAATTTTTTCCTGGTATTTCTTTACAATAGCCGTATACGCGCGTTCCCTTTGGGAAGGATCGCGAAACAATTCAAGAAGTTCTTTGTCGTCAGTTGTTATGGCCATTTGTTGTTTTCAAACAGCATCATCCAAGCAGATGCAGCCTATTTTCTGGCAATCACCTTTTCAGCAGCAGCTACAATATTGGGTGTGTCCAGTCCATATTTCTGCAGCAGTTGGGTAGGGGTTCCGCTTTCGCCGAAAGTATCGTTGGTGCCGACCATTTCGATGGGTATCGGTTTGTGTTTGGCGGCTACTTGTGCAATGCTGTCTCCCAATCCGCCGATCACATTGTGTTCCTCTACCGTTACGGCGCAACCCGTTTTGCTGATAGAACGTATGACTGCTTCCACGTCCAAAGGTTTAATGGTGTGGATATTGATCAGGTCAACGGAGAGTCCTTTTTCTTCCAGGATTTTTCCGGCTTCAATGGCTTTCCAAACCATGTGGCCACAGGCAAAAATGCTAACATCTTTACCTTCAGCGAATTGTTGTGCTTTTCCGATCTGGAATGGCTCGGTGGCTGAGGTGAAAATAGGCCAGGATGGACGGCCAAAACGCAGGTATACGGGACCGTTATATGCAGCGATAGCTTTGGTTGCGGCCTTGGTTTGGTTATAGTCACAGGGAACGATCACCGTCATGCCGGGAAGCATCTTCATCAGGCCGATGTCTTCCAGGATCTGGTGAGTGGCGCCATCTTCACCCAGGGTAAGACCTGCGTGGGATGCACATATCTTTACGTTTTTGCCGGAGTAAGCAACAGATTGCCTGATCTGGTCGTAAACCCTGCCGGTAGAAAAGTTGGCGAAGGTGGTGGTGTAAGGGATTTTTCCACCAATGGTTAATCCCGCGGCGATGCCTATCATATTGGCTTCTGCAATACCGATCTGGAAGAACCTTTCAGGAAAGGCTTTGATGAATGCATTCAGTTTTAAAGATCCTGCGAGGTCAGCAGTTAGCGCAACCACATTTGGGTTTTCCTGGGCTATCTCGTAAATGCCATCCCCGAAGCCGCTACGGGTGTCTTTTTGACCGGTAACCTGTATGTCTTTTAACATGCCGCGAAGGTACGGACAAGGGGGAGTTTTTAGGGTGAGGGTTTAGAATTTTTTTAGTGGTGTTTCCTAAACCCTCACCCTAAATCCTTCCCCTAAACCCTTCCCCTAGTTTAATTGTATGTTCCTTCCCGCATAGAACTGTTCATCGGACTTGAGCTTCTGCTCCCATTGCCAGGCCGTTTTCATGATGTCTTCCAGATTGAATTTCGGCGTCCAACCCAGTTCTTGCTCGGCTTTATCCCTGTTGGCATAGATGGCCATAACATCGCCGGGCCTTCTGGGTCCGATATTATAATTTAGCTTCAGGCCGGTTACCTTTTCAAAAGCCTGGATGGCTTCCAGGACGGTGATCCCATCACCGGTACCGAGGTTGAACACATCGCATTCCAGACCCAGACTCTTTTCCATGAGGAATTTCAGGGCAAGGGTATGGGCATGTGCGAGGTCACAGATATGAATGAAGTCCCTGATGCAAGTACCATCCCTCGTGGGATAATCGTCTCCAAACACCTGCATATACTGCATCTTGCCAATGGCGGTTTGTGTGATTACGGGTGTAAGGTTTTGGGGCTTATCGATCGGAAATTCACCAATCAGATTGGTGGGATGGGCACCGGCGGGGTTGAAGTAACGTAACAACGCAGAACGCACGGGTGCAATTCTTGTGAAATCACGGATCATTCGTTCACCCATTTGTTTGGTGGCACCATAAGGAGATTCTGCAGGCTTTTCCGGACTCTCCTCCGTCACCGGAATGGTATCAGGACTGCCATATACTGTGCAGGAAGAAGAAAAAACAAAATAAGGAGTTTTGAATTCTTCAATACAACGAAGCAGGTTGATTAGTGAAGCCATGTTGTTTTCATAATACATCATCGGTTTCACCACAGATTCTCCTACAGCCTTATAGGCTGCAAAATGAATGACACCGATGATATCTTCATTCTCCGCGAAGATGGCATGGGTATCATCGAAATTGCAAAGGTCAACCTTATAGTTTTTGACTTTCTTACCGGTGATCTTTTCAATACCTTCCAAAAGCCTGGTGCCAGACCGGGAATTGTTATCCACGGATACCACATCATATCCATTCTGGATGAGATCTACAATGGTATGGGAGCCGATGTATCCGCAGCCTCCCGTTACGAGAATTTTCTTCATACCTTGTCTTTAGAGCACAACATCCAGAATGTACTGACCATAACCGCTTTTCATAAGGGGTTCAATCAATTTCAAGAGTTGTTCCTTATTTATAAATCCTTTTCTGTAAGCGATCTCCTCTATACAAGCAATTTTAATACCCTGTCTTTGTTCAATGACCTGCACAAATTGGGAAGCTTGTATAAGAGAATCAAAGGTTCCTGTATCAAGCCAAGCGGTGCCTCTATCCATTTTGCAAACCTTTAATTTCCCTTTCGCAAGATACATTTTATTAATATCTGTTATCTCATATTCACCCCTTGGAGAAGGCTGCAAGGCTTTGGCAATTTCGATCACTTCATTATCATAGAAATATAAACCGGGTACCGCATAATTACTTTTGGGTTTTATTGGCTTTTCCTCCAGACTTATTGCATTCATCGCATCATCAAATTCCACAACTCCATATCTCTCCGGATCACTGACATGGTATGCGTAAATAATGCCACCCTCTGGATTGATGTTTTTTGCTAATTGTTCTCCAAACCCAGATCCATAAAAGATGTTATCACCCAAAACCAAGGCAACAGAATCCTGCCCAATGAAATGCTCGCCCAGCACAAAAGCTTGTGCAAGTCCGTTTGGTTCTTTTTGTTCGCAGTAGGAAATGTTCAGACCGAAACGACTTCCATCACCGAAGAGTTTTTGGAAGTTTGGCAAATCTTGTGGGGTGGAGATGATCAGAATGTCTTTGATGCCCGCTAACATCAGCGTTGAAAGAGGATAATAGATCATGGGTTTATCATAAACCGGCATGATTTGTTTACTAATGGCGTATGTAATGGGGTAAAGTCTTGTGCCAGAGCCTCCGGCAAGTATTATTCCTTTCATCTTTCAAAAATACGGGTTCAACCGTCTCATGAAGATTATAAAAAAGTACTGAAAAAGCATTTTTAGTTAAAGATCCTCGTTATGAAATAAACGACTGCCGCCATTATGGCTGAAACTGGTATGGTAAGAATCCAGGCCCAGAGTAAGTTAACGGTCACGCCCCAACGAACGGCAGAGAGACGTTTTGTAGCACCCACCCCAATAATTGAACCGGTAATGGTATGTGTGGTACTTACGGGGATACCCATCTTCTCGGTCATAAACAAGGTGATGGCTCCGGCCGTTTCCGCACTTACACCTTCCAGTGGGGTCACTTTGGTGATCCTGGTACCCATGGTTTTAACGATGCGCCAACCTCCACTTAAAGTTCCGAGACCGATGGCTGCATAACATGCTATTGGTACCCAAACCGGCATGTTCTTGATATCATCCAATTGACCGGCCGCAACCAGTGCAGCAGCAATAATACCCATAACTTTTTGCGCATCATTACCACCATGACCGATGCTGAAAGCCGCTGAAGACAATAACTGTAAGCGTTTGTACATGTTGCCCGTCTTGTAGGCACTTGGTGGATTGTGAAAATGATCCACGATGTAAGACAGTATAAAAATGGCGGCAACAACTATCATTCCCCATTTGATAATGGGATTGAAAGGAATGAAAGTGACAGTCAGAAAAACAGATGTTATGATAATGGCGAGTTTGAGCCAGATGTTCTGGATAATTGTGACAATAGAAATGAACGCAGCGATGACCATACCCATCAATGGCGCTATGAAAATGAATGCCAGTGTTTTGGTGATCTTATCTACTTCAATGCTGTTGAAACCTGCATGGGCAATGGCAGCGCCGGCAAAGCCACCGATAAGGGTATGTGACGATGACGAAGGAATCCCAAACCACCAGGTCAGCAGATTCCAGATGATCGCCGCTATGAGGCCGGAAAATATTACAGGCAAAGTAATAACCTCCTGATGAACAGTTTTAGCAATAGTATTCGCAACGTTGTGGTCGCTAAAAATAAAAAAAGCAACAACATTGAAGAATGCGGCCCACAAAACAGCCTGAAACGGCGTCAGCACTTTGGTGGATACAATCGTAGCAATGGAATTGGCCGCGTCATGGAATCCATTGATATAATCAAAGACCAGCGCAAGTATAATGATAACAACCAGAAGAGTCATAGTAGAGGCATTGGGCATTGGGCATTGGGCACTGGGTGTGCTGCCTCTTATGCGTATTTAATAATAATGGACTCAATCACGTTGCCTGCATCTTCACATTTATCCGTTGCGTCTTCCATCACCTGGTAGATCTCACGCATCTTGATCACTTCCTTGGCATCATCCACCTCAGCAAAGAGACGCTCAATATTATGATCAAACAGGTCATCGGCCTGGTTCTCTATGCTGTTTATTTTAACGATGGCCTCAGTGATCTCACGTAGGTTCTTCATGTTGCGGAGTTCTTTCACGGCACGGTTCACCTGCTCAGTACTAAGGATGATCAGGTCGGCGAATTTTCGCAGCCCCTGATCATCTGTATCGATGTGATAAAACATGATCTTTTTACCCGCGGCATAAATATGGTCCGCCACGTCATCCAATGCAGTGGCAAGATAGTGGATGTCTTCACGATCAAAGGGTGTGATAAAGTTGCGGCTCAACTCCGTGAAGATCTTATGGGTGACTTCGTCGTTTTGGTGTTCCAGATCCTCAATTTTGGCCATGATGGCATTGCATGCACTTTTATCCGTTTCCAGTACCAACTCCCTGAGCGTCTTGGCCATCTCCAGCACACGCTCACTGGATTCCTCAAACATGGTGTAAAAAATACGGTCTTTGGGAAGGAAGATTTTCAGAATCGTATTAAAGGCCATGCATCAAAATTTCGGCAAAAATAGACCTCTCCGGGCACCGGAAAATGGCTGGGCGACAGTTAATAATTCCTTAACATAGCATGGAGGTAATGATTCCTTAACATTGTAACTGTCGCAAACAGCCATTCATGGGGCATTATATATGCAAAAGATTACTTATATTATTGATGTTATTGTATGTTGCTCCACTCAGGGCCCAATTCCTCATGGATATGATCGATACAACGAAAGAATTGGGTAAAAAAACTTATCAAGCCATTGACCGCCTTAATCACATAAGGATTTCCGGATATTTACAGCCCCAGTTTCAGTGGACCAATGGGGAAGGTTCGGTCAATTATAGTGGGGGAGATTTCGCACCCAATTCCAGCAGCAGGTTTATGCTCAGGCGTGGAAGGATCCGTTTTGATTATGTACGTACGGATGAATCAAATCGTAATCAGCTTCAATTTGCGTTTCAATTTGATGGAACGGAGCGGGGCGTGGCCATTCGTGATTTCTGGGGCAGGTATTGGGAGAATAGGTTTGAGGTATTTGCCTTCACGTCGGGGATGTTTGCCAGGCCTTTTGGGTACGAAGTGAATCTGTCTTCGTCTGATCGGGAAGCGCCGGAACGTGGCCGGATGTCTCAGATCCTCATGCGTTCAGAGCGCGACCTCGGTTTCATGGTAAGTGCGGAGAAGCGAAAGCCGGGGAAAGCCTGGAAGTTTTTCAAGGTCGATATCGGGATCTTCAATGGCCAGGGCCTTACGGCTGCGGGCGAATTTGATTCATACAAAGACCTCATCACCCAGCTCGTGATCAAACCCCGGGAGATCGCAAAAGATCTTTATCTCAGCGGCGGTGTTTCCATGTTATATGGTAGTTTGGAGAAAACGGGAACAGTCAGCTATGCGATGGGTGAGGTGAATGGGACAACTCAGTTTGTTGCGGATTCCGTCAATATCAAGGCGGGTGGAATACTGCCACGCCATTATTATGGTATCAACGCACAACTTCGCTACCGCACGGAATGGGGGAATTCAGAATTGCGGGGTGAATTTTGGAAAGGGACCCAAACTGGGACGCAGACGAGTTCCGAGACCCCTTCGTCCATCCCCCCTATGACACCGATGTATGTAAGACCATTCAATGGCGCGTTTATCGTTTTTCTACAACATATCGTAAATCCCAGGAACCAGATTGGAATAAAACTGGACTGGTATGACCCCAATACAAGGGTGACAGGTAATGCCATTGGATCTGCAGGCAGCAATTTTTCCGACGCTGATATTAAGTATACCACCCTCGGCATGGGTTATATCCGATATGTGAACGAGAACTTCAAACTGGTATGCTGGTATGATTTGATCAGAAATGAAAAGACAGCCCTTCCTGGATATACCGATGATAAGACAGACAATGTACTCACTATCCGGGCACAGTTCAGATTTTAATTTTCTATAATCTGATAACATTGCAGTAATATTCAGGTAACACGCTGGTAACGTTCTGTTAACACCACATTCATTTTGTTGAAGCACTTTTGCCGGACAAAATTAGCTCATGTTGTTTGTTAGACTACTCTTTTTGCTACTGCTTATTTTACCTACATCTTTGATTGCCCAGACATTCACGTTGAATGGAAAGGTGACCAATGAGAAAAATGATGCTGTTTCAGGGGCAACCGTGACTTTCCAGCCAATTGGTAAAACAGTGGTCACCAACGTTGAAGGCCGTTTTTCAATTGTACTTGAGGCCGGAAAGAAATATTCAGTTGAAGTGACTGCTGTTTCATTCAGTCCAAAGACCATCACTGATATCGAGGTGGGTAAGGATCTGGATAACAATCTGGATATTATTCTGAAGCCAGCCGTGAAAGATCTGGAAGGTATTCTGATCAAGTCAACTTCTACCCGTAGGCAGGAGAACACAGTTGCCCTGTTGAATTTTCAGCGGAATAATTCGGCATTATCCAGTGTTCTGGCTGCAGATTTTATTCGCCAGACGCCAGACAGAAACACTGGTGAGGTGTTGAAGCGTGTGAGCGGGGCATCTATCCAGGACAATAAATATGTTGTGGTGCGGGGCTTGAGCGACAGGTATAACCAGGCGCTGCTGAATGATGCACCGATGCCGAGTTCAGAGCCTGATAAAAAGGCATTTTCCTTTGACATGATCCCCGCCGCGATGATTGATAATATCATCATTAACAAGACTGCAACACCTGATCTTCCAGGTGAATTTGCAGGTGGTCTTGTTCAGGTAAATACCAAAGACATTCCTTCGAAGAGCCAGCTTTCTGTTGGATTCTCTCTCGGATACAATACGCAATCTACATTCCAGGATTTCACTTCCAATCCACGTAACAGCTTGGATTGGCTGGGTTTTGACGATGGCAGCAGAAGTTTGCCGTCAGCGCTTCCAGGTGTTTCAGACTATCGTGCCCAGTCTGACGCGCAGAAAATTGAATCTACGAAGTTGTTTAAGGATGATGTATACAGCGAAGTGGTAAAGAAAGCCATTCCAATTACAACACTCAATCTTACCTATTCTGGCAGGAAACAGTATAAGAACGGCGCCAGCTTCGGTACAATTGTTTCCCTCTATCACAGACAGGCACAAATTGTTTACGATGACGTTGAACGTGGAAGGTACGAGCAAGTCAGAACGCCCATTTTTGAAGGATCCGAGATTCAGAATCGATATTCTGTGAGTACAGGTGTTCTTGCCAATTTCACCTATGTAAAAGGAAAGCATAAGGTTTCTTTCAAGAACCTTTTCAACCAATTGTACGATGATAATTATTATACGAGGTTGTTGGCAAATACGGGCAGGTTGCAGGATGTTTCCCTGCGTTCTTCCTTCCTGAACCAACGGTCATTGTATTCAGGTCAGCTGGAAGGAGACCATGTACTTACTACCAGTGGTATCCGCTTTAAGTGGAATGGAAACTTTTCTTTCAACAACAAGACACAGCCAGATTTCCGAACTGCACAATATGTGAGAAGTTTTTCTGATCCCAATGGTGATTTTGAATTGGATGACGATGACACGCGTCGTTTCTTTTCAAATCTTAAAGACTATAACATGGGTGGAAGCGGATACCTCGTGATTCCGTTCACCATGAACAATGAAAAGCAGACATTTAAGTTTGGCGGCGGAAGCCTGGTACGTTTCAGGGATTTTGATGCAAGAATCTTCAGGTATGAACCGGCATCTGCTTCAACCGATCTGTCCACACCTTATGACCAAATGTTCCTGAAGAGCAATATTAACGACAAAGGTGTTTTCCTTGATGAGCAAACGCAGAATACAGACGAGTACTTTGGTGTTTCAACCCTTAACTCCGGATTTGCCATGTTTGACAACAAGTTTGGGAATTTTAGGGTGATCTGGGGAATGCGTGCAGAGTATTTTGAGCAGTTCCTTGAATCTACGGACCTGTCCGCAAAACGTGTGGTGGTGAATACCCAGAAGTGGGACTTCCTGCCATCCGTGAATATGACCTACTCGTTTAACCCGAAACACCAGCTTCGTGTGGCCGCTTCCAAGACGGTTGCCCGTCCGGAGTTTCGTGAGATCGCACCCTTCCAGTTCTTCGATTATGAGCAGATATGGGGTATTGCAGGTGAAACGAATCTGAAGCGTACCTCGATCCTCAATGGCGATATCCGTTATGAATATTATCCAAAGTCAGGCGAAATTCTTTCGGTTGGGTTATTAGCCAAGCAATTCACTAATCCGATTGAGATCAGGATGGATCCAGGTAGCAATGGTGACCGTTGGTTGTTTAACTATGCTAACGCTGAAAGTGCCACACTCTATGGTGTAGAACTGGAGATCAGGAAGAGCCTTGATTTTTTGAGTGACAATCTTTCTAAACTGTATTTCGTGGGTAACGCAACTTTCCTTGAATCAAAGGTTACCCTGATTACCCAATCTAACAATAACCAAAAGCAAGAAGTTGACAGACCATTGTTCGGCCAGTCGCCCTACCTCATCAATGGTGGTTTCCAATATTTAGGCAAAACATGGAATGTAACGGCTTTGTATAACCGAATTGGCCCCAGGCTTGCTCTCGTGGGTGATCCGGTTGGTGCAGGCTTCTATGATATATATGAAAAGCCCCGGAATCTTGTTGACCTGGGAATCTCCAAGAAACTCTGGGACAACAAAGGTGAACTGAAACTTACCGTATCTGACTTGCTGAATAACCAGTTTGCTTTCTATGACAATCCTACAACAAAAGCTGGTTATGACTTTGATGGTGGAGACAGGATCAACTACGCTTACAGACCTGGTACAACCATCACCCTTGGATTTACGTACAACTTTGACCTCAAATAATGTTTAAAACGCTTATAATTAATAGTATGAATACGCTTAGGAAACTTACCGCATGTGCATTGTTGCTGTCCTTGATCAGCTCTTGCATTAAAATTGACATGTCTACCGACTCAGGAACCGGAGGAGGTACAACTCCTGATGATCCAAATACCACAAAGGTTTTGACAGGTTCTTATGAAAGGAATATCACCCTTCAGGCAGGTACTTACACACTGAAAGGATATGTTTATTTCACTTCAGGAACAACATTGAGTATCCCTGCAGGAACCATCATCAAAAGTGATGTTTCCCAGAAAGGTGCATTGATCATTGAGCGTGGCGCAAGAGTTGAAGCTTTAGGAACTTCAACAAGCCCTATTGTATTCACTTCAGGAAAACCAGCCGGTCAGCGTGCACGTGGTGACTGGGGTGGAATCATTTTATTGGGTAATGCACCTACCAACAGGCCACTTTCACCCGCTCCATTGATCGAAGGCGGTGTTGACCGCAGGTATGGTGGCAGCATCCCTAATGACAACTCTGGTACAATGCGCTACGTTCGCATTGAGTATGCTGGTATTGCTGCTGAACCCGGATCAGAAATCAATGGACTGACACTTGGAGGGGTAGGCTCGGGAACTACACTTGAGTTCATTCAAACATCATATGCGAATGATGACGCTTACGAGTTGTTCGGTGGTACCGTGAATATGAAGAACCTTGTAGCTTATGCTACATCAGACGATGATCTGGATTTTGATTTCGGTTATACTGGTAAGATTCAGTACGCTATTGTACAAAGAAGGCCAGAGATCGCGGATACAGACGCTGGTAACGGAGTAGAAGCTGATAATGATGGTTCTGGAACAGCTGCGCTTCCTTATACAAGGCCAGTACTTTCAAATATTACATGGATCGGTCCTAACGGTGATGCTGCTACCCAGGCTAACCTGAACTTCGCAAACAGATGGCGCAGGGCTGTCAGATTTGAAGTACGTAACTCTATCATGATGGGCTTCCCTAAAGGTGGTTTCTCAATGGAAAGTGCTTCAACAGCTGCTTCATATAATACAGATACTTCTGTGTTCAGCAATAATCTCGTACACGCTTTGGCGGATGCTTACAGAGTTGACGCATCTGCAGGTGGTGTGATCACAGCAGCCAATGTAAAAACGAAAGCTGAAGCTCGTGGCTGTACTACATATACAGATCCTACATTGATCGGACTGGAAGCCCCATTCAATTGGGACGTTCCCAACTATATGCCTAAGGCAGGTTCACCAGCGCTTTCCGGAGCAAACTTTACGGGTATGGACCCCTTCTTCACCGTTGTAACTTTCCGCGGTGCATTGGGTACCAATAATTGGACCACTGGATGGGTGAGCTATACGCCCCAGACGAACGTTTATTAGTCAGTAAACAATTTATTTAGAAGCAGCCGCATTTCGCGGCTGCTTTTTTTATATTCACACTATGGTAAGAATTTTTCTCATCGGATTGATTTGCTGGTTAATAGCCTGTAATAGCGAACAGAAAGCTGGCTCATCAGATAGCCAAAGTATTCCTGTGTCTTTATCCCCGGAAATAACAAAGGTTACTTCAGATTCCGTTGAAGTACTCTACTATCGAAAACCATTTACTGATAAGGAGCGATACACTCGTTTTTTTTCAAGCCTCGTTACCAAAGACATCGGATTCATTCAGTCATTGAAATCCATCCTTCTCTTACCCGGCGTAAAAGAAGACTCTCTTAGGGCCTGCATGTCTGAAGGAAAGATCAATATTCCATTAAAGGGGGATGCTTATCAGGTGGTATATTTTTCACGCGAGGCAAAGCCCTGCAATTATTTATACGTTATCCGGGATGGGCAGTTTTATTATTACCTTCTGGATGAACCTGTGCTGCAAAAACTAAATGAATTAGAGAAAGGGGCCAAAGCGCTATAGGACATCACTTTCTTCTCAGCCGCGATATCTTGGGATCATAGGCAAAGGCAACCTGGTAAGACAATTTTGATATGGAGGGATTTGCTTCACCGATTTTCAGGTCAACGGTTTGGGGGGTGGGTTCGCAAACGGTAAATTTCTGGCCATTGTATTCCACGGTCTGGCCAAATGATTTAGGGAATTGTATCCCGATGCTGACATGCTTAGGATAAACCAGCACAACCATGGGCAGGTCATAAATTTCTTTCACGAGATAGTAAAACAAAGAGACCCGGTCTTCGCAATCGCTTGACTCATTCAAAAGGGTTAATTCGGGGCTGTATATTTTTTCCCTTCCAAAGTTTTCAGTATCAGGTTTGAACAGGAACGCGTATCGTGTAAAATGCATGAGAAAGTCAACGCCATTCCGAACCGGCAATCCTTTGATCTGTTTTCTGAGTGCGGGAATCAACGATTGGTAAGCGTCGGCACTCATGGGAATATTGAAGTGCTTCTCGTAGTCTGTAACCGGATAATTTTTGAAGTAAGCGCTAACAGATCCGTTCAGCTTAACCCTGAAATGATAATCCTGTTCATTATATGTAAACTTAAGATCTTTGGTGACCGTCATGTTCCTTACGTTAGGCAAAGAACTCACACGATATGAAAAAGCGGTGGTGTTTGCACCCTGTGTAGTACGCAGGGTGTTGAATTTTTTGTGCTCAAAATCTATCTTAAATCCATAGTCGTGATAGTTCAGGCATACATAATTTTTCCCGGCCTCTCTCCTGATGGGGATATTGTAAATGTTTTCTTCGCAATGCACATAAAACAAAAGTGTTCCATCCGCATAGGCAAGTATTGCATCAAAACCGGAAGCTTTGAGCAGGTACCATTTGTAGATAGTATATAAATGATAGTTGGCAGTCTTAGGTGCCAGTTGGTCTGCGATTCTTCGGATGAGCTGGTAATAAAGCCAATCGTCCAGTTTATGACCCTCCCTGAATTCTTTCAGGTCATTTACAAGGCCCGCGAAGGACGCCTCCGGTATTTGCCTGCAATAGGCCTCAAATTCTTCCTGGGAAACCGGTGAGGATGTATCGATGAATACTGGTTGGGTAAACCGATGGGTCATCGAATCTCCGAAACAATCAAAGGCAACCTGTTGTACATACCGCTGTGCCCTGACATCATCGGATGAAAATAGTTGGATCAATAGAAAACATATGACGAGGTTGCGGAGCAATGGGCTAAATAGATTTAATCATTTCGTAATGTTTAGGCAATAAACAGGCTACAAAGCCGGTCTATTTTCAATCTTTTATAATTAGTTCCTTAAGCAAAGAGTAGCGACCGCCCTAGTCTTGGGGTGGTCTTTTTCTTATGTTAAGTTATCATTAATTCTTGATATTATCCCTATCATTAACGAGATTTTAGTGTATTAAGTATGTAAGTCCTTTATTATTTGTTAAGGTAAAGTGCTCATTTCCATAATCTTAGGGTAATATTCTGGTCATCTGGTAAGGGTATTTTGCACATGAAAAGCGGTTGATCAATCCGTGTGAGATCTGGAATTTCTATTGTAAACCTTCCGATTGTCACCATCAGGTGGATCACTGGTTGTGGCGTCTCATATATTTGTCCAGCTGGGTCTTATAAATGAGTACTCAGTGCCAATCTGAGCATTGACTCGGAGAAGGGAATGCAGACTTCACAAAGAAACTATACTATAAGCAGTAGTTGGGTCATAAAATGTCCGGATATTTCTATATCCGGACTTGTTTTACATTTAAATGAATAGTATGAAAACCAGCCTTGATTACATTTTCGATTTGTATGCGTTGCATGGTAGCGAAGATTACATTGGTGAACCCGTTTCTCAGTTGGAACACATGTTACAGTCCGGGGAGCTGGCAAGGAGAGAGGGACAGCCAGACGAAGTGATTCTTGCTGCATTCTTTCACGATTTAGGGCATTTGCTTGCATTTGAGGGAGTGGTGGACCATATGGAAGGATTCGGTGTTGTTTCCCATGAAAAGCTGGGGGCAGATCTTTTGCGCGACGCTGGTTTTTCCGAGAGGGTTGCTTCCCTCGTAGAAAGCCATGTTGAAGCCAAACGGTATCTCACGTGTAAGCATCCTGTCTATTATGATTTGCTGTCAGAAGCCAGTAAAGCCACGCTTGATCTTCAGGGAGGGAGAATGAATGATGAAGAGGCCATTGCTTTTGAGAAAGATCCATTGTTTGATCTGAAGATTAAATTGCGTTATTGGGACGACGAAGCAAAGTCAACTGAGCCAGTTGGGCAGTCGCTTGCATTTTACAGGGAACTGGCGGAGAAACATCTACATCAAACTAAGTATTAATTTCATTTATGAGAACAGCATTGGTTGTATTTGACATTGCAGGCACCACCGTAGTTGACAAAGGAAATGTTGCAGATAGTTTCATTGCGGCATTCCGGAAACAGGGGTTTGATATTCCCCGTGAGGCAGTAAATGAAGTCATGGGTTATCGGAAGATCGAAGCTATTCAGCAATTGCTTTCACGATTTTATAGTACATCTGTATCTAATCAAGCGCTGATTGATAAAATACATACCGCATTTGAGGAAACCATGTTGCAATTTTATATGGCCGATAAGGATCTGTCACCCCTCCCTTTTGCCGAGGAGACGTTCCAATGGCTTCAAAACAAAAGAATAAAAGTTGCGCTCAATACAGGCTTCACACGTTATATCACTGAAGGGATCTTGTATAAACTTTCGTGGAAGAATAATCCCCTGATTGATGCTGCCATTTGTAGCGACGAAGTTCCACAGGGCAGGCCCGCACCTTTCATGATCCAAACACTCATGGAACAATTGGGTGTGGATGACGCATCCAAAATTGTAAAGGTGGGGGATACGGAGGTGGACGTCCTGGAAGGGAGAAATGCGGCGTGCGGATTGGTGGTCAGCGTAACCACTGGAGCATATACTCGCTACCAGCTGGAAACCTACCATCCGGATCATATTATTGACAGCCTCTCAGAACTCTCTGCTTATATTCGTTGATATGGGCAAACGCCGTAACCATGTAGCTGTTGCTGCATACATCGCCTTACTGACTTTTTTGACCTACACTTCGGTTTATGCATTCAGAAAACCATTTACGGTAGCGCGTTTTCAGGACTTTCAGCTGATGGGTTTGCCATTACAGACGGTACTCATTATTAGCCAGGTGGTTGGTTATATGCTAAGCAAGTTTGCCGGCATCAGGATCATTTCGGCATTGAAAAGGCAGCGCAGATGGAAGGCTGCAGCTTTGTTGATTGGTACTGCCTGGCTTGCCTTGTTGTTGTTTGCAGTACTGCCTTATGTACTTGCACCCTTGTTGTTCATGATCAATGGTTTTTGCCTGGGATTCATGTGGGGAATTGTATTTAGCTACGCAGAAGGCCGACGGGCTACTGATATGATCGGCTCCGTACTGGCAGTTAGTTTTATTTTTGCCGGCGGATTTACAAGGTCTGTAGCAAAGTTTTTGATCATTGATCTTCATGTGTCAGAGTTCTGGGCGCCTTTCCTGACAGGATTGATTTTTGTTGTTCCATTGATTGTGTTATTCTATTTTCTCGAAAAAGCGCCTGCCCCCGATGCACTTGATATTGAAGAACGTGTGGAAAGGGTAAGTATGTCAAAAGAAGACAGGGCAGCTGTATTCAATCAGTATAGAGGTGGGTTAATTATGATTGCCGTTGGGTACGGTTTGTTGACGATCATCCGGGATATACGAGACAACTATATGGGGAATATGTGGCGAGAGTTAGGTTTTGCAGACTCTGCTTCTATTTTTACGACATCGGAAACGAGGATCACCCTGATTGTACTTGGCGTGATGGCATTGTTGATACTGATCCGCAATAACATGCTTGCTTTCCGGGTGATCCATGGGATCATTATGATTGGGTTCCTTCTCGCGGGGTTAAGCTCATTGCTTTTCCTGACAGGCAATTTATCTGGATTGCTTTGGATGCAATTGGTGGGTCTTGGCTTATACATGGCCTATATTCCTTACAACGCTATTTTTTTTGACAGAATGATAGCTGTATTCCGGATCAGAGGAAATGTTGGGTTCCTCATTTACTTTATAGATGCATTCGGATATCTGGGAACAGTCTGCGTAATGTTGGTCAAAGAGAGTATTAGCCTTGATATGCAATGGTCCTCTTTTTATGCCAATATGGTTGTTGTTGTTGGATTCTTTGGATTAGCCGGAACTATTTTTTCACTTGGTTATTTTATCAGGAAGTTTCAATCGGTAAATCAACTATGAGAAAAAATGCTGTAGTGGTTGGAGCAGGTATTGCAGGCTTGGCCATGTCAAGATCCCTGGCGGAGAAAGGTTTTCACGTAACTGTTTTGGAGCGAAACCATCATGCCGTGGGTGCAAGTATCAGAAACTTTGGGATGGTATGGCCGGTTGGTCAGCCCGATGGGGAGTTGTATATGGCTGCAAAAAGAAGTGCGGAGATTTGGGCAGATTTTTGCCGTCAGGCAAATATTTATAGTGATGCTTCTGGCAGTCTCCATGTTGCATATAAACAGGACGAGATGGATGTACTGCAAGACCTTTTCTCTTATTATAAAGGCTCGAGAAATGTGAAACTCTTGAGCGCCGAAGAAGTCGCGATTTCTTCTCCTGCTGTGAATCCCGATGGATTGAAGGGTGGATTTTGGAGTGGAGATGAGTTGATCGTAGATCCCAGGCAGGCCATTGCAACACTGCCATCCTGGTTGGAAGAAAAATATGGTGTAAAATTTTTATGGAACAGGGCTGTAGTGGGCGTCAAAAAAGGAATAGTGGTCACCGGGAATGAAACAATTGAAGCAGACCTGATCATAATCTGCAGTGGTGTGGAATTCGAAACATTGTTTCCCGGCATCTTTGCACAGTCTCCCATTACAAAATGCAAATTACAAATGCTGCGATTGGAGTCACAGCTTGGTGGCTGGAGGATGGGCCCGGCATTGTGTGGCGGACTTTCCCTTACCCATTACCAAAGTTTCAAGGTAGCTCCTTCCCTGGGGCAATTGAAAAAACGTATTTCCAACCAGATGCCTGCGTACGTGAAATGGGGTATCCATGTCATGGCTTCGCAGAATGGCCTTAATGAGATCACTATCGGTGATTCCCATGAATATGGCGGTACGCATGATCCCTTTGATCAGGTTGAAATCAACCAACTCATTATGGACTATCTCAAAGGATTTGCCCGCTTCCCTGACATGAGGATTAAACAAACATGGAATGGTTGTTATGCCAAATTGACCAATGGCGATCCTTACTTGTTTCATGCGGCAGAGCCAGGGACTTATCTGTTTAATGGACTCGGCGGAGCAGGGATGACCCTTTCATTCGGGATTGCTGAAAAACTGCTCAACGCGCTGTAACATCACATTCACATAACAACTGGTTAATATCATGATTACATTGGGTAAATAGCTTGCAGACACATTAGAGTTTATTTAATTTTCTCATGTAGTCCTTTGCAATTTTTTGGTACCCCTGCTGTGTCTACGGTAGGGGTTTTTCTATGCCTTATTGAGTGTGAAACCAAAGGTTGTGCCGATGTCCAGCTTGCTGCGCACATGAATGCTGTGCCCATGTGCTTCAACAATGTGTTTACAAATCGCAAGTCCCAGGCCGGTTCCGCCGATGTTCCTGCTCCGGCCATAGTCAGTTCGGTAAAACCTTTCAAAGATCCGGGGAAGATGTTCCTCTGAAATGCCGATGCCATCATCACTGATTTCTACAAGAATACTCTTGCCATCGGTATTGTAAACGCTGGCTTCAATGTACCCATTGGGCTTACCATATTTGATCGCATTATCCACCAGGTTGATCAATACCTGACGGGTTTTTTCTTTGTCGGCACGTACGATGATTAATGCCTCACAACCTTTTTTAATCACACATTTCGCATTCTTATCAGCTGCTTTGATGGTAAGCGAGTCATATACTTCGCGGATGAGGTCCTGGATCGCAAAATCCGTCAGATGCATTTGCTGTTGTCCGCTTTCCAGGGCTGAGATAACATCGAGATCATCGATGAGGTTCACCAACCGATCCACATTCCGGGAGGTATTTTCCAGGAATTTCTTATTAACGTCGGGATTATCCAACGCACCGTTCAACAGCGTATGAATATAGCCCTGGATCGCGAAAACGGGTGTCTTGAATTCATGGGAAAGATTCTGCAAGAACTCTTTCCGATAGGCTTCATTCTGGCGCAACACTTCAATTTCCTGCTTGCGTTGCTCTGCCCACTTTTCTACGTCTTCACTCACCTCGTCGATGCTTTTCTGCGGCAGCACAGATTTGAAGTAAAACTCCTCCCGTTTCGTGGCCTTTGTTTGGGAGATGAATTTGTAGATGAGCTTGATCTTCCGATAAATGAAACGCTGGATAAAGAAATAGGTCAGGTAGTAGGCTATAATGAACAGCGTCACAAACGTAATGATCGGCACCCACCAGGTAGTGAAAAAGACCAGATTGGCCACTGCACCAATCAATGCAATGGTGAGCGCATTAAAAATAGCGATCTGGTTGGGCGAAATATTCTTGGTATCAAACACGGGATGAAGATAGCTAATAGCAAGTAGCTAAAAGCTATTGGCTAAGGTCAAACTTATAGCCAACACCTT
Organism: Sphingobacteriales bacterium; assembly: GCA_046317915.1. Taxonomy (GTDB): domain Bacteria; phylum Bacteroidota; class Bacteroidia; order Chitinophagales; family Chitinophagaceae; genus Pollutibacter. The sequence continues at coordinate 6,035 of JBKCVJ010000058.1, read as the reverse complement.
TAACCGTAGTGATACAATCCAGCCCCAGTTTTTGGCGGATCTTACGGATGTGGACGTCAATGGTTCTATCACCCACAATCACATCGGTGCCCCAGATCTGGCTAAGAATCTCATTTCGGAGAAATACCCTGCCCGGTTTAGAGGCCAACAGGTAAAGCAGTTCAAATTCTTTTTTGGCCAGAGAAATGTCTTGCCCGTTATAATGCACCACAAACTGAACGGGATCTATCCGAAGCTCACCCAATTGCAGCACCTTTTCCTGATCTGGTCCTTTCTGTATCCGGCGAAACAAGGAGTTGACCTTCGTGACCAGCACTTTCGGGCTAACGGGCTTAGAGAGATAGTCGTCTGCCCCAAACTCTAGCCCCTTAACATGCGAGAATTCGTCACTGAGGGCGGTAAGAAACATGATCAAAGTCTGGTTGAAATGTGGTTGGCTCCTGAGGATCTTGCAGACTTCCATGCCATTCTTATATGGCATCATCACATCAAGGATGATAAGGTCAGGCTTATGTGCCTTGGCCTTCTGCAGGGCATCGTCCCCGTCCCTGGCGGTGAAAATCTCGTAACCCTCCAGTTTTAGGTTATAACTGATAATCTCAACAATATCAGGTTCGTCGTCAGCAATCAGGATCTTGCCCTTTTGATCCATTAACAATTTATTTACGCAAAAATAAAGCCACGCCAAAGGTGACCAAGTTTTACCTGATTATGAAATTGTTAACGCGAAATACAAGGTTCTGCCATAGTTATACGTTACTGATATGAATAGTTTTCCCAGATATCCTAATTTTACGGGTAGTGATGCGCCACGTCATATTATCTCTCATAACCATGCTTGTGTTTCAGGCAGTTAGTGCTTTACCCGATACGGGAAGGGCTAATATTGACATTCGCAGGGTGAAACTGCACGAGGATATTGATTTCTGGCAGCAAAAGATCCTGGAGACAGACGGCAGGAAAGATGACCTGGTGTATGCGGTAAGGGATGAAGACATTAATTTATTGATCACAGATCTGGTTACGAGAGGGGTCAATGTAGTCCAGGATTCCATCGAACAATCCAAAAAACTGGACCACCGCCTGAAGGTGAAATACCTCACCGGCCTGCAGCACATGCTCAAAAATTATGTGTCTGGCTGGCAAAATCGCGGTTTTCCGCCGGAGAAAGTGATCATTTTATATAGCCAGTACATAGAAATGATGGACGCAGACCTCAAAGGCGAAAGTATGCTGCCCATCACAGAGAAATATCCCTACGAAACCGGCGAACTGCTGATCAATAGCCCCAACGGGATCTTTTTTGACGCCATAGGGATCAAGGAGTCCAAGGTGGAGTTATATCGTAAGTATTGCGCCATCCATCCCCGGAGGATCTTACCCAGCCTCGAAGCTTATTCCGATGTCCCTTTCGCAGACAGCCTCGTGCGTTTTGCGGCGCATCAGGATCCCAATCTGTTTTACGACTATGCAGCGGCTACACGTACCCGTGTGGGTCAGCTCATCGCGAGAAACGAAGACCCCCTCGTGAAAGCCATCCGGCAGATGGCTACAAGTAAAAGCGGGCGACTATATTATCCTTTCCTGGATGAGGTGATGAACGGAAGGCAAACACTGGAGTCCATCAACAGCGTAATGACAGACAGTGTGAAGTATTATAAACTGCTGGTGCGGACGCAGATCGATTATTCCCAGCGACTGCACAGGCAGGATACAGCTCTTGCCTACAATGAAATTACGCGTATGCTTCAGCGTAAGGCCCATGAAGTTTTTATCAATGAGATCAATGCATTGCATGATGAATCAGATGCGGTGAGATTCAAGATACTGGAGCCCCTAGGTCCAAAAGAATTGTACTATCTCATCGTGCTGGGTGAGGATGTGATCTATACATCGAGTTATAAGGGTGTGTACAACCGGATGATGGAACGCTCAACCACACCCTCCGGCGATACCCTGCTGATGAGCGTGCAGTTTGACCGTTTCAAGAAATTCATCAAGATGGCGGCGGGCTACAACAAATTGGATGCATTCCTCGCATCTATGCCGGATTCCAATGCACAACGTCTCATGGTTGCTTTCGCGCGTGGACTGGATAAAGGTGGAGCACTGGAAGAAGCCGTGGATGTGGCCGATTCATATGGCAGCATCAACACGCCGGCAGTGAAAGCGATCATTGACCGCGAAGTTGCTAATTCGCTTGAACAGAGTCAGCGCAGTGGCAATAAACGCAGTGCGGTGATCTATGATATCCTTCAAACGATTTTCCTCTCGTCAAAAGACAGCACCATCAACCTTTCCCAGAAGCTTGGTATCCCACCGGTTTACACGGTGGATTATACAAGCCTGACTGCTGGATCTGGTAAAGTGAGCCAGCTGGTATTTTTCTATGGCGATAAGGATGGTATAGATTCCTATGCCAACTTCATGTCTATGTTCAACAACAACGCAGACTGGAAAGTGACCAAGGGCAAAGAATGGGTAGAGATCCATTCCGTAAAAGGCAAGCCGGTGGAGATCTTCGCCAACCTTCCGCTGGACAATTCCAAAGGAGATGATCCGGATGCCAAAGCGCAGGAACATTTGTTAGAACACCTGGAGCAGAAGAAGATCAAGCCAACCATCGTTATCCATCGCGGCCACAGCTATCACGTCAAATATACCATCAAGCAATTACCGGAGTCTGCAAGGATCGTGATCCTTGGCTCCTGTGGCGGCTTTCACAACCTGGATGATGTCCTGAAAACCTGCCCGGATGCTCACATCATTTCATCAAAAGAAGTGGGTACCCGTACCGTGAATGAGCCCATCCTGAAGCATATCAACGAGGATCTCAAAGCCGGCAGGAGTATTGATTGGATCCACACCTGGAAAGATCTTTCCGCACAATTCACCGCAGGTGAAGCCAAGGAAAGATTCGATAACTATATCCCCCCGCATAAAAACCTCGGTGCGCTGTTCATCAAGGCGTATACCAAAGCAATTGGAGATGAAGAAAAGTAATAATTAGCTAATAGCTATTTTTGCACCATGGAGCGCAAACGGATTTTTGATTTTTCCCAATTGAAAAGAGTATTTCGTTACGCAACTCCATATAAGAACAGGTTTGTTTTGTCCATAGTCCTGGCCATTGTGCTCGCAGTATTAGCGCCCGTAAGACCCCTTCTGGTTCAGCATACCATCAACAACATCATCGCCAAGGGGCTGGTGAATGCATTGGTATGGATCACCGTGATCCAGATCGGGATACTGATCGTGGAAACCTTACTCCGTTTTGTGTTTTCTTTCATCACCACCTGGCTGGGGCAAACCGTGGTGAAAGATCTCAGGGTGGAGGTTTTTGGAAAGATCATCCGGTTGAATCTCAGCCAGTTCGACAAAACGCCCATCGGCACACTCACTACCCGCACCATCAACGATATTGAGTCTATCAACGATATTTTTTCCGAGGGCCTTATTCCCCTGGTCGCGGACTTTCTTTCGATCATCGCCATTCTCATCGCCATGTTCTGGACCAACTGGCAGTTAACGCTGGTGTGCCTGATACCTTTTCCGATCCTGATGGTGGCCACATATTTTTTCAAGGAGAGTGTCAACAAGAGTTTTATCCGTGTGCGCAATGCTGTGGCTGCACTGAATGCATTTGTTCAGGAGCACATCACAGGGATGGCCATTGTGCAATCGTTTGCGGTGGAAGACAAAGAGGCTGAAAAGTTCAGGGAGATCAACAAGGAGCACCGCAACGCCAATATAAATGCCATTTTTGCCTATTCCGTTTTTTTTCCGATCGTGGAGATCATTCTCGCCACATCCATGGGATTTTTGGTTTGGTATGCCGGTGTGCAGGTCATGAACCTCAGCAATGAGGAGGGTGTGAAGATCGCGGGGCAGATCGTTAGTTTTATCATCATGCTCAACCTGCTGTTTCGGCCGCTGCGCGTGATCGCGGATAAGTTTAATGTGCTACAAATGGGGATGGTGGCCAGTGAACGCGTATTCAAAGTGTTGGATAATCCTGATTTTACGGAAGACAAGGGCAGCTATCGTCCTGCAAGAATCAATGGAGACCTTCAGTTCAGGCAGGTGAGTTTTGGGTACGATGAGAAGCGCGATGTGCTGCGGGATATCAGTTTTCACATCAGGCAGGGAGAAACCCTTGCGATCGTTGGTCACACGGGCAGTGGGAAAACGTCCATCATCAGCCTGATCAACCGGTTGTACCAGGTAAAAAAAGGAGAGATCCTGATTGATGGGGTTGATATCAATGCGTATGCCCTGGATGCGCTACGCAGCGGAATAGGGGTGGTTTTGCAGGATGTGTTTTTGTTTTCAGGTTCCATCATGGATAATGTCACGCTTCGGAACCCGGATATTCCGAAGGAAGAGGTGGTGCGCGCGGCGAAGATGATCGGTATGCACGATTTCATTATGCGTTTGCCAGGCGGATATGATTATAATGTGATGGAGCGGGGAGGAACCCTGTCTATGGGGCAACGGCAGCTGCTGAGCTTCATCAGGGCATTGCTGTACAACCCTTCTATCCTGATCCTTGACGAAGCCACCTCCTCTGTGGATACAGAATCAGAGCTGCTGATCCAGGGTGCCATCGATAAGCTGATCACGGGCAGAACCAGTATCATCATCGCCCATAGGCTCTCTACCATCCGTAAGGCGGATATGATCATGGTCTTGGATAAGGGCGAAATTCGGGAAATGGGCAATCACGACGATCTTTTGGCCCAAAACGGGCATTATGCGGGCCTGCATAAAATGCAGTTTGGTGAGTTGGTCAGGAGCTAATTTGAGGCAAAAGAATTTCTCCTGCACGCTTACATTCATCCACATATCCATGCCATTTTCCCTTATCTTTGCGGCAAATTTGGAACAGCATGACTTTTTCCGGCTTCAAATCTTGTGTGGTAGCGGTTTTCAGTGCTTTTTTGGTGTTTGCTCCGATGGCAGTATTGGCTCAGCATGAAGAGTCTGCCAAAGGCGAACACGCACCCGCCCAGCATGAGGAGAAAAAAGAAGGATTTGACGCTAACAAGGTGATTTTCAGCCACATCATGGATGCCCATGAATATCATCTGTTTGAATATCATGGTGAGGACGGGAAAGAGCATCATGTGACCATTCCTCTGCCCGTGATCCTGTACTCTCCTTCAAAAGGTTTGTCTGTTTTTATGTCTTCCAAGTTTGAACATGGACATGCGGAACATAATGGGTACAAGATGGAAGGTGAGAAAATAGTGGCCGTTGATGGGTCTGAGGTGTATGATTTCTCTATTACCAGGAATGTGGCGCAGATGCTGTTGGCGATAGCGCTGCTTTTATGGATCATGATCAGTGTGGCCAACCGGTACAAAGTTAGAAAGGGTCAGGCGCCAACCGGCATGCAGAATGCCATTGAGCCGGTGATCACCTTCATCCGTGACGAAGTGGCCAAGCCTAACCTGGGTGTGAAGGCAGACAAGTACCTGCCTTACCTGCTGACAGTGTTTTTCTTTATCCTGATCAATAATATTTTCGGGTTGATCCCCACGGCAGCCAACGTGACCGGAAACATTGCGTTCACGCTGGTGCTGGCGGTGATCTCCTTTATCGTGATCCTCTTTAGTACCAACAAGCACTTCTGGGGACATATATTTAATCCGCCCGTACCTGGTTTTGTGAAGGGTATCCTGATTCCAGTGGAACTGTTGGGCATCATCACCAAGCCTTTTGCGCTGATGATTCGTTTGTTTGCGAACATGATGGCCGGCCACATCATCATCATTTGTTTGGTGTCCCTGATCTTCATTTTTGGAGCGATCAGCAAAGGCGTAGGGATAGGCTTTAGTCCGATATCCATTGCATTTGCGGTGTTCATTTACCTGATCGAAGTGCTGGTTGCCTTTATTCAGGCCTTCATCTTTACGAACCTGACGGCGGTTTTCATCGGCCAGGCTTTTGAAGGGGAGCATCATGAGGAAGGGCACGCGCATCATTAATTTGTGTATTTATCATCATTATAAAACAACAAGTATGGACTTATT
>JBKCVJ010000057.1:0-12510 GCA_046317915.1 Sphingobacteriales bacterium | reverse complement strand
GCAAACATAATCACATCGCCCGGATGCAATTCATGTCCTTCCTGCTTGCCATGCAATACCAGGTCTAGTAAGGTTGGGATGGTTGCTACTGAACTGTTGCCAAGCCATTGGATACACATCGGCATAATATTCGCCGGTGCTTTTGTGCCGTAGAGTTTATACATCGTCTGCACAATCGCTTCGTCCATTTTTTCATTGGCCTGATGAATGAAAATTTTCTTTACGTCAGAAAGTTCAACGCCACTATTATCGAGACAAGCCTTCATGGCTTGTGGTACATGCTTGATGGCGTACTCATACACCTTCCTGCCTTTCATCTTGATGAACTTCACGCGCGGATCACTGTGCGGGAAATAGGATTTCCCCATGTTAATATAGTAGGCTTCGTCAGTACAATGTGATTGTACGGCGGTGCCGATGAGCCCGCTTCCCTGTTCCCCTGTTTCTCTGTATTCCACAATTGTAGCTCCTGCACCATCGGAAAAAATCATCGAATCCCTGTCGTAGGCATCTATCACCCTCGACAAAGTCTCTGTACCAATGACCAATGCTTTTTTAGCAATACCCGCTTTAAAGAATGCGTCTGCGTGAATAACGCCTTGCAACCAACCCGGGCAACCAAACAAGAGGTCATAGGCTACGCAGGATGGGTTTTTGATACCCAAATCGTGTTTCACCCTACTAGCCAATGCAGGTACAGCATCGGATTGAATGCTATGTTTCATCACATCGCCGAAATTGTGGGCAAGGATGATCTGGTCGATCGTTTCCGGGTCAACGCCACTGTCTTCAATGGCTTTGCGGGCAGCAATCACCGCCATACCGGAACTGGTCAACTCTGTTGGTGCGTATCTTCTTTCTTCAATTCCGGTGATGGCCTTGAATTTCTCAACAACTTCTAACGGAGGGGTATCAATTTTCCCGTGAGAATCCGTGTAAAAATTATTGATACTGAAGTCCCTGTTCGTTTTGATTTCCGAAGGAATATAAGAGCCCACACCAGTAATCACTGATCTTTTCATTCGATTGCTTACTTGTTGCCAAATGTAGGACAAATAGATAATGCGGCAATATGGCAGTGCGGCAGTGCGGTAATGGAGAATGTTCCAAAATCCCCATTAACCCAATAACTCAATAACGGTCAGTGCAATTCTTCAAACTGCCCTGTCTTCCTATTCTTCCTCACATTGTCCCAGTTAAAATATTTACCATTCATGGCTACGTAAACGCCTTGTGGAAGGGATTGAACAAAGGCCATGGCGGAGCCCAGATTGAAGAGTCCGTCTGAAGAACCGAATTTATAAGGGATCATGGCTCCCGTGATCACAATGGTTTTGCCAGGAACCTTATCGGCGAGATAGCGAGCTGTATCTGCCATCGTATCCGTACCGTGGGTGATGATTATTTTTGATTCTTCCGCCCTGTTGCAGTTGTCTGCAATCACTGCCCTGTCCTGCTCGGTCATCTCCAGGCTATCTATCATCATCAGGGTTCTGATGTCCACTTCCACCCTGCATCGCCCCAGTTTCAACATCTCCGACAGATGGGTGTCCTTAAAAAACAACTCACCCGTGATCTCATTGTATTCTTTGTCGAAGGTGCCGCCTGTAACAAGGATGCGTATTGCCATGCTGCAAATATAGGGAGTAGTGGATAGTGAGTAGGGAGTAGATCCCAAAATCTACTCCCTACTACCTACTCCCTTTTACTCACGGGTTCAACTTAGCAAAAACCAGCCCTGCCACGAAGGCCTGTAAAATGCCATAGCCCAACCAACTAAATACCATCAGTCCGGAGATGTCGATGGCGCTGAAAGTGAGCCAGAGTACCGGCAACATCGCAACTATTCCATATACAAATGCCAACTCAAGCGCTTTCAAAAATGTGCCGCCTGGGAAATTGTCCTTGTATCGCTCCCAAAACCATTTAAGGGCAATGCTCAATATAAACGGATGCGCATAGAACATCCAATCGGTCCCCGCATTGGACCAGCGAAAAACCGGGCTAAAGTATTCTTCCGCCTGTTTGGGAAAAACGGCTACCATTAAATACAGCAAGGCAAAGCTTAAGAGCAGTAGGATGATGCCCGATACAATGACCGCCGGAATGGCCTTCTTCATGTTGAGAATAGTTAAATTAAGAAAGTGGTTGCATGCGTTTTCCTTGATACAGTTTCTTCTACTGGGGTCTCATGACCAATGAATACTCAATACGTACATTCGGCGAAGTCTTGACTGCACCCATCATAATGCTTATCGGCGCTACATTGTAATCTGTGGTGAGTATATTATATGTACCCTCGATTTGAATCGACCGATCTGCTTGAACCTTTCCTTTTGCCACGATGGCTACTTGCTGCGATCCGCTGCTGATCTGCATCTTACCATGAGCGGTGATGGTATACACCCCATTTCCATCTGCTACAACTGTTACCGTTGATGAAGAGAAACTGATATTCGGGTTTCGATCCACCGCCATCGCCTTATAGGCGTTATTGTCCATTTGACTGCCGTGTACACTTTTGAGTGTGCTGACCTGCATACTGAATGAAATGCCCGATAAGCCTGTCAGCGATCCTGATTCGTCTATGATAAATGTTCCGCTACAAACTCCTTTCCCGCTGCTCATCTTCCATTCATTGATATTGGATGTTCCGTATATCACCATCCTGGCTATCCCTTTGTTATGATAGGTTGCCTGAGCAATGGCAAGCGATGGCAGAAGGTTGACCAGAAAAAAAATACCGATACCGAATACAGGTTTCTTCATTAGGAATGTATTCATGATCTTGTGTTTGCAACAATAAATCTACACTGAGGCATAGAAAGAACGAATGATGAGAACCCTAGTCAACGAATGATACATATCATTCATCGACATATTCGGTTCGTTCGTCTAATCCCGCTAGGAGGTCCCGAAATCCCATTGCATCTTTGTGTCATCAAACAATCCAGATCTTAAGAAAGACAAACAAATCCTTATCCTTAGAAACAAACCGAAGATCCATTTCCATGAAGATGACCAAACGCCGTTAGTCCGATGAAGAACCCAGAATCATAAGACGAACAAGCAACACAATACGGCTAATTAAAAAAGGCTCCTAAAAGGAGCCTTTTTTAATGTGGCAATGTGGTAATGCGGCAGTGCGGCAATGTAGGAAGGCGCGCCTTGCGTTGCGGCGCGCCCGCAGTCACTCCGAGTGTTTCTGCGCAGGCCGGCAATGCCCAGTGCCCTATGCCCTATGCCTCGCGAAGCGTCTGCCGCATTACCGCATTGGCAAATTGCCACATTTTTACACAACGCTTTCCTTCCGCTTCGGAATCTTTATCCCATTAGTTGGCTTCACCATCTTAACTGCTTTTGCTCTTTTTTCCTCAACAGCCGCCTGGGCCGCTGCGAGTCTCGCAATTGGCACCCTGAACGGTGAACAACTCACGTAGTTCATGCCGATCCTGTGGAAGAACTTCACGCTTTCGGGATCACCACCATGTTCACCACAAATGCCCACTTTCAGGTGGGGCTTTGTGTCGCGACCCCTGACGGTACCGGTTCTCACCAGTTCGCCAACACCTTCCTGATCAATGGTCTGGAATGGATCCTCCGGAAGAATGCGTTGGTCCAGATAGTTGGGTAAAAATCCACCAATGTCATCCCTGCTGAATCCGAAACTCATCTGCGTAAGGTCGTTGGTACCAAAACTGAAGAAGTCGGCTAACTCAGCGAGCCTGTTGGCCTGTATGGCTGCGCGGGGGATCTCGATCATCGTTCCAAATGCATATGCGATCTTTTTAACTTTCATGGCTGCACATACTTCTTTGTACACCCGATCTGCAATGGCACGCTGGTGAATCAACTCATTCACGGTACAAGTAACCGGTATCATGATCTCAGGGAAAGCCTTGATACCTGCTTTTACGAGTTCCGCCGCTGCTTCCAGGATGGCCCGGATCTGCATCTCTGTGATCTCGGGATAACTGATGCCAAGCCTCACACCCCGGTGTCCTAACATAGGGTTATTCTCATGAAGTGCGAGTACGCGTCTCCGTAATACACTCATGCTGATGCCCAATTCCCTACTGAGCTGGTGCAGTTTCTCTGCATCATGCGGAACAAATTCATGCAGTGGTGGATCCAGCAAGCGGATGGTCACGGCATGTCCTTTCATGATCTGCATGGTTTGCTTGATGTCTTTTTTTACAAACACAAACAAATCATTGAGTGCTTTCCTTCTTTCGGATTCTGTTTTGCTCATGATCATTTTACGCAGAAGGAAGAGGGGCTTGTCAGAACCTTCACCATAAAACATATGCTCTGTCCTGAAAAGCCCGATGCCTTCCGCGCCAAAAGCCAAAGCCTGTGCAGCATCCTTTGGCGTGTCCGCATTGGTCCTTACGCCGATGGTCTTGGTTTTATCCACGAGCTTCATCAGGTCCTTATAGCTTTGGTTATTGTTCAGGTCGATATCCACGAGAGGAAGCTTGCCATCGTATACCAATCCCTTGGTGCCATTCAGGCTCACCCAGTCTCCTTCGTGGATCATCTGTCCTGTAACGGTCTTAAATGTTTTTGTTTCGGCATGGATCTCGATGTCCCCGCAACCCACGATGCAACACTTACCCCATCCGCGTGCAACCAGTGCCGCGTGAGAGGTCATGCCTCCTTTGGTGGTCAGGATCGCTTGTGATTTGTGCATGCCGTCTACGTCTTCAGGTGAAGTTTCTTCCCTTACAAGAATGACTTTCTCGCCCTTCTTCGCCCATTCTACTGCTTCTGCGGAAGAGAATACCACCCTGCCTTGTGCGCCACCGGGTCCGGCGGGCAATCCTTTGGCCACGGGCTTGGTTTCCTTCTCTACATTTGGATCCAGCATCGGCAACAAAAGTTCTACGAGCTGGTTGGGTCCAACACGCATAACAGCGGTATCGATATCAATGAGTTTCTCTTTATACATTTCAGTTGCCATCCTGACGGCAGCTACCCCATTTCGTTTACCCACGCGGCACTGCAGCATATAGAGTGTGCCTCTTTCAATGGTAAACTCGATGTCTTGCATATCATGATAGTGCTTCTCCAGTTTATGCTGAATGCCATCCAGTTCTTTGTATAAACCTGGCATCAGGCTCTGCAGGGTAGGCATATGCGCACTTTGTGCATTTTTCGAGTATTCATTGATGGGTGCAGGTGTTCTGATCCCTGCCACTACATCCTCACCCTGTGCGTTAACGAGATATTCTCCATAAAACATATTCTCGCCATTGCCGGGATTACGGGTAAATGCCACACCTGTTGCACTGCCTTCACCCATATTTCCGAACACCATGGCCTGCACATTCACGGCAGTTCCCCACTCATCAGGAATTTTCTCGATGCGCCTGTACTCAATTGCGCGTCTACCATTCCAGGATGAAAACACTGCACTCACACCACCCCATAACTGCTCCATAGGATCTGTAGGGAAGGGTTTGCCCAGTACTTTTTTCACCGTGGCTTTGTAATCTTTCACCAGCTCCTTGAGCTCACTAACCGTCAGCTCAGTGTCTGTTGCATATCCCTTTTTCCGCTTAATATGTTCCAGTTTTTCGTCCAGTTGTTTGCGGATGCCTTTGCCTTTGGGTTCAATGCCTGCCGCTTTTTCCATGACCACATCGGCATACATCATGATCAGCCTGCGGTACGCGTCATAGGCAAATCGCTCATCGCCGGATTGGGCAATGAGTCCTTTAATGGTATCATCGTTGAGGCCTACATTCAATACGGTTTCCATCATGCCAGGCATGGATTTCCTTGCACCGGAACGAACAGACAACAACAGTGGATCATTCACATTGCCAAAGCGCTTGCCCATGATCTTCTCCATCTGGCCGATGGCTTTCTGCACCTGATCTTTCAGGATCTTTGGATAGGTTTTCTTATGCTGATAATAATAAGTGCAAAGGTCCGTGGTGATGGTAAAGCCGGCGGGTACAGGTAAGCGTAGGTTCGGGTGACCCGCCATTTCCGCCAGGTTCGCACCCTTTCCACCCAGTAGATTCTTCATGGATTCATTGCCGTCAGCCTTGCCTCCGCCAAATGAATACACATACTTGGGTGATTTAACTGTAGTTGCCATGATAAGTATGTTTTGAACCACAGAGGTAGGGAGAAAACTGGCCGTGAGAAATAATCTATGGTCAGTCTATGGTATGATACTTATCAGGCAATTTGCCAATTTGTAAATGCGGCAGTGCGGCAGACGCTTCGCGAGGCATTAGGCATTGGGCACTGGGCATTGCCCGCCTGCGCAGAAACACTCGGAGTGACTGCCGGCGCGCCGCAACGCATGGCGCGCCTTCCTACATTACCGCATTACCGCATTGACAAATTGACTAATTGCTTAAGCGCTTTCGTGGTTCATCACATAACTCAGCGCTCCGCTGGGACAAACCTTCACCTGCTCCACGATCTCCAGCGTAGTAGCTGCCTGGGCATCTATCCATGGCTTTCGGCGGGGATCAAATACAAGCGGGAGTCCGCGTACGCATTTGCCGGAATGAATGCACAGAGATGGTTTCCAGATGACAGTTACCTCTCCGTTCGAGTACTTCATGGTAATCTCTTTCATAACATCATGCTATTAGCTATTAGCTAATAGCGATTGTCTTTATATTAATAGGGTTCTGCAACATCTTATGCGTGGGGCATCGTTCCGAGATCTCGAGCAATCGTTGCCTTTCCTCCGGCAAAAGATCCCCCTTCAACATGATCTCCTTCCGCATGTGCGTCTGCGCATGCTCCTTGTCCCATTGGATGGTGACGGTCACTTCTACACCGTCCAGATTCCATCGCTTCCGGTCGGCATACATTCTCACCGTTACCACTGTACACACAGCCAGTGAAGAAGCCAGTAATTCGTCCGGCGAAAAACCGAGATCCGAACCGCCCACTTCCTTTGGCTCATCGGCAATAAGCATATTTGTATCACTCTTGACAAGAGTTTTATATTTGTCTTTCCCAATCGTTGCTTTAACCCACTGCATACAAGTTGTTTTGTTTATCTAAGATCAATCCCATCACAAACTCATCGATATACCTTTCCTCGCTCGCGAGATAAGTGTAATCTTTCAACCGGCCCTCATTCACAAATCCCATCGATTCATACAAACCAATCGCTCTGTCGTTGAAGGTAGCCACCGTCAACTCAACGCGGTGATACCCCTTTGCTCTGATAAGGGCCAATGCCTCCTTTAACATCATACGTCCCCAGCCCTTGCCTTTATGTATGGGATCGATGGCCACTCCGCCCAAATACATGATGTGGCTGTTGCGAAATTTCTGCGGCATCAGTTTGCACATGCCTACAGGCATCTCATCGATCTCAAAAACATACAGACTCTCCCGGTTGATGAGATCATAAAATACTGGCTGGAAACTCGCCTCATCCATTTTTTCATACAGCAACCACGGATTGGTCTCCGGGTGCATATACAATCCGTAGAAAAACGAAAGATCGCTCGAAATGGCCAGTCTTAACATAGATCAAATGTAGAATATTTGCAGGTTGGAGATTCATAATGAAAATCTTACCTTTTATCATGAAAAAAATCTTCTGTATTCTCCTTTGCCTGTTCACCGCCTGCATCGTCCGCGCCCAATCTGACCTGCTCATCACCAACGCCCGCATCCTGGACGGCACGGGCAACAGCTGGTACTGGGGCTCCGTGGAAATTGAAGACGGCCTCATCTACAAGATCCATAAGGGCAAATCCCTGCCGAGTGTTGCCGCCATGAAAACCATCGATGCAAAGGGACTCATCCTTTCACCAGGCTTCATCGATGTACATGCACATATAGAATCCGGGATCTTTGAAAGGCCAACGGCCGACAACTATATCTACGATGGGGTCACTACCGTAGTCACTGGCAACTGCGGCAACTCCTTTGATGATATTGGTGAGTTCTTCCGCAAGATAGACAGCATGAAGACTTCGGTGAATATCGCAACCCTGGCAGGGCATAACACCATCCGGAGATTGGGTATGGGACTCGCGAACAAACTGGCGTCTAAAGAAGATCTAACGGCCATGGGTACCCTAATGAACAAAGCCATGACGGATGGTGCGGTGGGGCTTTCAACCGGTCTCATCTACCTGCCCGGCATGTACTCCAATACTGATGAAGTGGCACTACTTGCAATGCTCGCCCGGCAATATGGTGGTATATACGCCACCCATATGCGCAATGAAGGACTTAAAGTAACGGAGGCCATAGATGAGGCGATCAACATCGGCAAACAAGCGAATATTCCTGTTCAGATCTCGCATTTCAAAGTCTCCGGCAAAGCCAATTGGGGTAAATCAACCACAACCCTGAACATGGTGAAAGCCGCGCGTGCGCAGGGACTAGATATCACCATCGATCAATATCCTTATACGGCTTCTTCCACCAACCTGGCTACGCAGGTGCCCGACTGGGCGCTGGATGGCGGACTTGATTCCTTGCGTGTGCGCATCAAGGACAAGGATACCCGCAAAAGGATCCTGAAAGAAATGAAAGATAATAAAGAGGAAGGCAAGATGAAAAGTTTTGCCTTTGCCGTGGTGGCCGACTACTCCGCAGACAGCAGCCTGAACGGAAAAAATATTGCAGAGATCAACAAGATGCGTGGCAGAAAAAGCAATTTATCCAATGAAGCAGAAACCATTCTGGACATGCTGGAGAAAAGCAATGCGCAGATGGTGTATCACAAGATGAATGAGGACGATGTGAAGTACTTCATGCAATACCCCTTCAACATGCCTGCAGCAGATGGTGGCGTATCCAATGGAAAAGGCGTGCCACATCCACGGACCTACGGCACCAATGCGCGTGTGCTTGGCCGTTATGTGCGCGAATTAAAAGTGCTTTCCCTTGAAGAAGCGATCCGCCGGATGACATCCCTTCCTGCACAGAAATTCAACCTGGTGAAACGGGGTTTGATCCTGGAAGGCATGGCAGCCGATCTTGTTTTGTTCGATGAAAACACGATAGCTGATGCCGCTACTTTTGAACAACCGCACCAATTTTCCAAAGGCATTCTCTATGTGATCGTCAACGGACAAATGGTGATCGAGAATGGTAAACACAATGGAACCAAAAGTGGCATGAGCCTTCGAAGAAAAAATGTAACAACTTACGCTTACTGATATGCAAAGAAGACAAGTCACCCTCCAGATTTCCACTCTGGCATTGGGAACTCCCGCGCGCCCTATTGGAAAAAGTCTGGGCTAAGCCATAGCCCTTTTCGCCTGACGGATATGCCGCTCATTGTGCGCAATCAGGAACCGGAAGGTATCGCCAAGGTTCATGCGGATCCATTTGGACAAGGTAGTGGGAATCTTGATGGTATTCAGGTTCTTGGTCTTTGCTTCGCGCAACAAAGTCAACAGGTCCTCCTGCTGTCGGATGAACTCTGCCACTACGGCGCGTGCATCAAGAGCAACTGGTGGGTTGTTTTTGGCAAAGGTCTTGATCTTGCGTTTGCCAGAATCCGGATCCAACATCTTTGTAAAATAGTTGCCGAGCCAGGTGGGTTTGTAAAGCTCTGCCATATCATTGCGGCGCGACATGGCCCCGCGGATAACATGGTAATAATAGTGCCCATATCCATTCAGATGCTCCAGGCACTGTGCTATGCTCCAGCCGGAATCACGTGCCGGAGCCAGCAGTTGTGCATCATCCATATTCTGCCATAAACTAATCGCCGTTTGGATATGTCCTTCCGTTTGTTGTTCCAGTCTGTTCAATAATTCCCTTGCTGTAATGGCTGCCATACAATGTGTTTGATGGAACAAAAGTCCGCAACTAATACAAGACTAATCTTGGTAAAAACCAAGATCTCTTAATCTCTCAATATCTTCCCCATCATTTTACTAAAATTGGTTGCATCGATCCCCAAATAGCTCGCGAGGTATTTATGCGGAACGAGTTGAAGAATATGCGGACTACGCTTCAGCAGACTGCGCAGTTTGTCTTCCGAGTTAAAACACTGGATCTCTACCAACCGTTCTTCCAGTCCGCTGATCACTCCCGCAAGACCTTTTGAAACCAGTCCCTCCGCACTATGATGCTTGTTTCTTACGATACTAAACTGCAGATGCGTAGTGCGCAGGAAATGAGATGGCGTCAACGCCTCATACTGATAACGTGAAGGCGTCTGCAATAAAAATGAATCCAGCACGCCGCCAAACGAGGGAGAATAGGTGAAAAGAATCGTGGCTTCCCGATCTTGCTCATCGCAATAGTAAACCCTTTGCACGCCATCGAGTACCACATAGAGATATCGTTCCGTTTCACCCGCCCTGGAGATCAATTCCTTCCTGCCCGCCTGGAAAGGTGTCCAGATGGAACACATCTCTTCCATGGCCTCCGGGGATATGGGGTATATTTGATTGATCAGGTTCTTGAGAACTATGATACCTTCATTCATCACACCAAAATAAAACATCCTGGGCCTATGTCCAATTCGCAACATGCATCGGATTTTCCCGAGCAAGGACTGAGTTCCGAGGAAGTCCTGCAAAGTAAAGCAGCGCATGGTTCAAATGCCCTATCGTTGAAACAGGACCGCGTACTGCTCAATGTGCTGAAAGAAATTGTATTGGAGCCGATGTTCATTCTGTTGTTGGCCGCCTGCATCGTTTATTTCATCGCGGGAGACATCGAAGAAGGGATCATCATGCTCGTATCCATTTTCATTGTGGCCGGCATTTCCATCTTCCAGGAATATCGCAGCCGAAATGCAGTGAAAGCCCTGAATAAACTTTCACAATCGATGGTCACCGTGATCCGCAACGGCAAAGAAGAAAGCATCAGCCTGGAAGAGGTTGTGATGAATGATCTGATGCGTATTGAAGAAGGGGAGATCATTGCGGCAGATGCCCTGCTCCTGGAGGCGCGCGACCTATCCATCAATGAATCCATCTTAACTGGCGAGTCCTTAGCCGTATACAAAAATAAAGGCGAGCAAATTTTCCGCGGTACCCTGGTCACATCCGGAAATGCCTACGCCAAAGTCAATGCTGTTGGCCTGCTCACTATGTTTGGCAAGATCGGGCAGTCGGTGGCAGAGGTACCTGTGATCAAAACACCCCTGCAAATACAGATCAAAAATTTTGTCACCAAAATGGTCTGGTTTGGCGCCGCGGCTTTCATCCTTGTAGTAGGAATCAACTACTGGCAATCGCACAACTTCATGCAGAGCTTCATGCAAGGCCTCACGCTCGCCATGAGCGTACTACCCGAAGAGATACCCGTTGCGTTTTCCACCTTCCAGGCCTTGGGTGCGTTCAGGCTCTTGAAAAACCAGATCATCGTGAAGCAACCCCAATATGTGGAAACCCTGGGTGCGGCAACGGTGATCTGTGCCGATAAAACAGGTACCCTCACGCAAAACCAAATGCACCTGGTCGCTATTTTCAGTCTTCAAGGAAATGAAAGCGCAGACACCGCAGCTGGCACATTATCCGATGCGCAAAAAGAAGTGTTGACCTACGCCATGTGGAGCAGTGAGACGAGTCCATTTGATCCAATGGAAATATCGATCCATAAACTATATGGCGAGACCACAAGCAGCGATCTCCGCAAAAACTATAAACAGATTCATGAATACCCGATCGGTGGTTCACCGCCGATGATGACGCACGTTTTTCAAAATCAAAATAGCGAGTGTGTGATAGCGGCGAAGGGTGCAGTGGAAAGATTGGTTAAACAAAGCGGACTTTCGCAAGCCGATCAACAAACCATCGAACAACAATCCCTGAACTATGCCAGGCAAGGCTTTCGTGTGCTGGGCGTAGGCCGGGGCCGATGGGAAGATACCAACTGGCCCGCAACGCAGGAGGAGATCCCTTTCGACTTCCTCGGGCTCCTCGCGTTTCAGGATCCACCGAAAGATAAAATTGTAGAAACGATAAAGACCTTGCATGATGCTGGCATCGAAGTGAAGATGATCACCGGCGATTATAAAGAAACAGCACTTGCTATCGCGAAGCAGATCGGCATGGACCCTGATCCGGAAAATGCATTGGAAGGAAAAGAGATCGTTGCAATGTCTGATGAAGCCCTTCGTCAAAAAGTGGGTAAGGTAAATATTTACGCCAGGATGTTTCCCGAAGCAAAATTGAGGATCATCAATGCACTCAAAGACAATGGCGAAATCGTAGCAATGACCGGCGATGGCGTGAACGATGCCCCTGCATTAAAGGCCGCACACATCGGGATCTCGATGGGTAAGCGCGGAAGCGAAGTGGCCAAAGGAGCGGCATCATTGATCCTGACAGACGATGATCTCTCGCACATGACCGATGCGGTTGCGTTGGGCAGGAAGATCTACGACAACCTGAAGAAAGCGATTCAATACATTGTATCGATCCATATTCCCATCATTCTCGTGGTCACGTTGCCGCTATTATTGGGATGGGCATTCAAAGATATTTTCTCACCGGTGCATGTGATCTTCCTCGAGCTGATCATGGGCCCTACCTGCTCCATCAT
>JBKCVJ010000056.1:0-4787 GCA_046317915.1 Sphingobacteriales bacterium | reverse complement strand
AATAGGTGAGTACAATTCCGGATTTCTCAAGAATGCCTTACAGGCAGATTGGAACAATAAGCAACAGTTTGCGGACCGAACACAGCACCTGGATAAATCCAAGCCTGTTTATGTGTATTGCCTGAGTGGCGGCAGGAGTGGAGCGGCTGCGGAACAACTGCGTGCGCAAGGATATAATGCCATCAACCTGGAAGGCGGAATGAATGCCTGGAAACGTGCCGGGAAGCCTGTTGAGGGATTGAAAGAAGTTGCATCGATGTCCGCAGATGATTATACAAAGTTGACATCGGCTGCGCCCATGGTGTTGGTTGATTTCGGCGCAACCTGGTGTCTGCCGTGCAAGAAGATGGAACCGGTGATCCAGCAGCTCAAAGTAACGATGGATAAAAAAGTTCAGATCAGTTATGTAGATGGCGGACAGCAAACGGCATTAATGGATCGGCAGAAAGTAGAGGCCCTGCCTACTTACATCCTTTACAAATCCGGTAAAGAAGTCTGGCGTAAGCAAGGCTTCGTAACGGAAGAAGAGTTCACCCAGGTGATCAACCGTTTTCAATGATCAGATCTAACCCGTGGTTGAGAACCCTTTTCAGCCTTGCATTATATATTACCGTCTATTATCTCATCTTTAGGGATTTGCGCAGCATCGGTTTATTGGTGTTGGTGATCGTGATGCATGAGTTGGGCCATTATATAGCCATGCGGGCATTCGGATATCGCAATCTGGAAATGTTGTTTGTGCCGATGGTAGGTGCCTATGTCTCAGGTCAACATGAATCCGTGGAACCTGCGAAGCGACTCATCGTGTTGTTTGCCGGCCCGATTCCTGGCCTCGTGTTGGGTACGATGTTCGGCATGATATACTCATACAACCACCAATACATATTCTA
Source organism: Sphingobacteriales bacterium (assembly GCA_046317915.1). Lineage (GTDB taxonomy): Bacteria > Bacteroidota > Bacteroidia > Chitinophagales > Chitinophagaceae > Pollutibacter. Next base: position 3,897 of record JBKCVJ010000056.1, on the reverse strand, counting down.
CTTACTTGCCTTGATGTTTATCCTTCTCAATCTTTTTAACCTGATCCCCATTGCCCCCATGGATGGTGGCCAGATCCTGAATATTCTTTTTCCGAGCGTCCAACGATCACTGCAAACCGTCTTTATCCTGTTGGCCGCTGCCGTGATATGTTATATCATGGTGGTTTACAAAACCTATATCCTCGCGCTACTGATCTTGCTATTGGTTTCACGCTTGCTCAGGCTTTGGCAGCGCCAACCAACGCTGGAGCAAGAGCAAAAAAAAACTGAGCCCTTTGCGGAGCTCAGCCGGAATGAAAAGATCATGTTCATCACTTTGTGGGTGATTGCCATCATCGTTCCCTTGCAAACACTTTATCGCGTAATTTAGAGTTCTACTTTATCGATCTGTACGTTCACATGCAGCTTCACTTCGTTGCTTACCACAGCACCACCCGTTTCTGTAAGTACATCCCACTGTAATCCAAAATCTTTACGAAGGATCTTGCCATTCAGTTCAAAACCCGCCTTGGTTTTACCATAGAATGGATCTTTGTTTGTCCCCAGATATTCTACATCCAGTGTTACGGATCTAGTGACATCGCGGATCGTGAGGTCGCCCACCAGTGCGTAGTTGTCGCCGCTTTTCGTAAAGCTTGTGCTTTTAAATGTCAGCTCAGGGAAACTGGCTGCGTCAAAGAAATCGGCACCCTTCAGGTGACCATCGCGTGCCTCTGCACCGGTATCGATGCTATTGACGTCTGCTGAAAATTCAATCTGTGCATCGGCGAAATCATCCCCGCTGGATACCACTTTACCTGAAAAATTCTTGAATTTACCGGTTACTGTAGTGATCACCAGGTGTTTCACCTTGAAAGAAATCTCGCTATGCATGGTATCTAGAGCCCATGTAGTTGTTGCTGCTGCTGTTGACATAATGATGAGGTTGTTTGAATTCGATGTTATAACATCAAAACTACATCTTCGGTTCACAGCCGGCAATTGAAAAACGATGGTCTTAATGGTATTTTTTACGGATATGTTCCCTGAATTCCGAAAAACTCTGGTTTTGCTGCTGGCGGAACAGTTTACTGAAGTGGCTGGGATCGTCAAAGCCGAGCGTATAGGCTACTTCCTTAGCCGTGATATCCGCAAAGCCGGCATACCGCTTGGCCTCCAGCATGATTCGGTTCAGGATATAGTCTTTTGCAGAGGTTCCGGTTTCTACGGAGATCACCTCGTTCAGGTGGTTGGGTGTAATATGCAGTTCACGTGCGTAATCGGCTACCTTATGCCACTCATGGTAATGGTTTTCAAGCTGATCTCGGAACTGTTTGACGATCTGTGCCTTGGTATTTGTTCTGGTTTCAACTTGTATGCTGCTTTGATGTGAGAAACGCTTGCATTCCAATAAAAACAGTTTCAGCCAGGAACCGATCCCATCCAGGTAGAACGGTTTTCGGGCCGTGTATTCTTCCTGGATATGGAGTACGAGGTGCTCAAGGCCATGGCTGTTCATTTCTTTGGTTAAATGAAAAGGCGCAAGATCATCACATCGGAAGAAAAAACCTGTGTCTTCGATCCAATGCTGGGACAAACCCTGTTCATGAAGAAAGTCTGGCGTGAACAGTAAAACATATCCTTTTGCACCGCGATTGATTTGTACATGGTGCACTTGTTCCGGTGTGAGAAAATAAATGGTATCGTCTTTTACATCATAAGACCTGAAATCAATATGATGTAAACCACTGCCTTTCCGAACCCAGAGGATTGTATAATAGTTATGTCGATGGGGTTCCAAAGCCTGGCCGGGATCTTGCATGGATTCGATCTGCTCCATGGTCCTGAATACAAAAGAAGCCGGCATACCGTTCTCTTTTAGCGTCACCCTGTCTACCTGATGCCTTTTGACCATAGTCAAATTTAGTCCTTAATTGGTGATTTTTTTCGATCTTGGCGCCATGGTCCCTGAAGGAAAGTATTTGATGTTCCGCAACAGACTGGAGAAGGTTTATAAGCATCGTGCAAAACTTGCCCGCCGTCAGAACATTAGCTGTTATAGGCTTTATGACCGCGACCTACCGGAATTTCCCCTCATCATTGAGGTCTACGAGGATTCAATCTATGTGGCTGAGTACAAGGCCAATCATGACCTGTCTGATGAAGACTATGGCTTCTGGCTTGATGCAAGTTTAGATATGTTGGAGCAGGTTACCGGTGCGCCCAGCGAACGTATTTTTTGTAAACGCAGGGAAAGAAAAGCAGATCGCCAGAGCCAGTACCAGAAGATCAGTGAGAAGGGGGAGGAAGTAGTGGTAGGGGAAGGCGGGTTGAATTTTTTAGTGAATCTAAACGATTACCTGGATACGGGTTTGTTTCTTGATCACCGGATGACGAGGGACATCGTGCGCAAAGAAGCAAAAGGCAAGCGCTTTTTGAACCTGTTTTGTTACACGGGTTCATTTACGGTTTACGCTGCAGACGGTGGCGCCAACAGTTCAGTTTCCATCGACCTATCTAATACATATATCGATTGGGCGCAGCGCAATCTTCAACTGAACAAACTGAACGGACCTGCACAACAGTATATCAAGGGCGATGTGCTGCAAGTATTGCCCGGTTTACCCGACGAAAGTTTTGACCTGGTGGTGCTGGATCCGCCGAGTTTTTCCAACAGCAAGATGATGAAAGATTTCCTGGACATTCAACAGGATCATGTGGAGCTCATTCATCTTTGTCTTCAAAAAATGACGCCAGGCGGGGCACTATATTTTTCCACCAACCTGCGCACTTTTGTGCTCAACAAAGAAGCGATCAAAGCTACTTCTATCAAAGACATCACAAGGGCCACAACACCTTTTGATTTTGAGGGGAAATTGTTGCGATGGTGTTATAGGATAGTGAAATAGGCAATAGGCATTGGGCATTTTGCGGGGTGCGGCAACACTATTGTAAATATATTCTGCGGACAAGCCATTCATAGGGTTCAAAAAAATGATGTTGGAACAGCTGGTCAGCAGGTTTGTCGAACTTGACGTGATAAGATGAATCTGTGATGAGTACAATCGGCACGCCGGCGCGCATATAGTTCATGGATGTTGCGTAAACGGGTTCCCTGAGCTGGGGCAGGTATTTTTTAACCTGCGGAAAGAGTTTTTTGCCGAGGTATTTGGAGAAACGCTTGTTGGCTTTGGCGCTCCCTTTATCCAGTTTGTTGTATACGCTATTGAGATACCATCTCGCCAGCATTTTTTGTTTCTTCAATGTGGGCTTGATATTGGTGAAGGGATTTATGGTGTTGAAATCATCGAGGGTCTGGATAGAGAACCCAGACTCGGGTACCCAGTCTGCAGCATTAACGATCGTAAAACTTTTACCGTTGCGGGTGATGTAGTCATAATCATATGCATAATATAGGTTTCCTGGTTTGGGTGCTGCACTGCAATAGGTTCTGAAAGAGATATCTTTCGGGATCCCACCTTCCTGCTGCAAATAATACAAATATGACGTGGTCAGGAAACTCAATGCACCCCCCTGACTGTGTCCGAAGATGATGATATTCTTTACATTCTTTTCCGCGTATATTTTGTTGATTTGGTTGACCATCCCAGGTGCCATGTGGGCAAGTCCGATCATCCAACCTACATGTACCGAAGCCTTTGGATCCTCCGCAAGTTTGTACGTAAAAATGGTGCTATCGTTCACCTGTAGTTTTCCAATTGCAGGTGTCATAGCGGAATAGAAATTTTCCAGCCAACTGGCGGTGTTTACAACGGTTCCCCGGATGCAGATCACAGCGGTTTGGTCTGGCCGCAACCAAACGTCAAAGATATTCTTCAATCCTACCTCGGGCGAGCGGTATAACATGGTTGCTGTATTGCAACTGTCTTTACCGAAATAACTCTTTGCGCCGAGGTC
>JBKCVJ010000055.1:0-74416 GCA_046317915.1 Sphingobacteriales bacterium | reverse complement strand
GCCCACATTTCTTTCATCCCAAAAAAAATCGATTCTCATCCTATTTTTGCGCATGCTCCTGCGAAGAAGATATGTGCTTCCGATATTATTTGTCATGCTCTGGGCAGGCTGCCGGAACTGTTCGGTGTTGAAACTTCGAGTGAACGACCGAGACCTTACTGAGACGCTGAAGTCCATGCCCTATCCTTTCAGGGTGGTGCACCAACGGGTAGGGGACCGTTCCATCCGCTTCCTGCAGGCCGGGGCCGATTCCCTCCCGATGCTTATTCTTCTTCATGGCTCGCCTTCCTCACTATCAGCCTGGCGCCCGTTATATACCGATCCCCGATTCCTAAGCAAGTACCAGCTCATAGCCATTGACAGGCCCGGGTATGGTTACTCTGATTTTGGGGACGTCGTAACCGGTCTTCAGGAGCAAGTTGCTTTGTTGCAGGTTGTTATTGACTCCCTCACCAGGGACCGGAAGGCCATCCTGCTGGGAAGCTCCTATGGTGGCCCTGTGGCGGCACAGCTGGCTATGAACCTGCCGGATCGTTTTTCACAGTTGGTACTCATGTCGGCATCCCTTGAACCGGGGCAAGAGAAGACTTACTGGATCTCATATCCGATGACTACGCCGGTGCTCCGATACTTTTTTCCACCCACGTTCGTGATAAGCTCCGAAGAAAAACTGGCGCACAGGCAAGCCTTGCAAAGCCTTACCCAATGGGCGAAGATCACTTGTCCCGTGTTGCTCATCCATGGGGATAAGGACGGACTGGTCTACTACCGCAATGTTGAATACGCGAAAAAGCAACTGGTCAATGCATCTAAAGTAAAAACCATCACCATGACCGGTAAGGGCCACTCCATTATTTTCTCCCAGCCGGAATATATTCGCAAGTTGCTCCTCCAACACCTTCTTCACTAGCTATTAGCCACTAGCTAATAGCGAATATTGTACTTTTGTGTTGAGCATGAGAAACCTTAAAGCGGTCAACAAATATTTCTGGCGATATCGCTGGCGGCTGGGCTTGGGTATCGTCTTCATTTTGATATCCAACTATTTTGCTGTACTGGCTCCACAGGTTACTGGCTTTGTGGTGGATAAGGTCTCTTCCCGAATGGGAAACGATCCTTCCATTGGCAAGACATTTCCGAAGTCAGTGGCTGTTGATCCACTTGTGCATTGGTTCACCAGCAGGGTTGACCTTTTTGATCTTCCTTTCGGGAAAATGATTCTTTACACTGGCATAATTCTACTCGGACTGGCATTGCTGCGTGGATTCTTCATGTTCCTGATGCGACAAACCATTATCGTGATGAGTCGTCACATTGAGTACGACCAGAAGAACGATATTTATGACCATTACCAGCAACTGGATATGCAGTTTTATAAAACCCATTCCACGGGTGATCTGATGAGTCGTATGGCAGAAGACGTAAGCCGGGTACGCATGTATACAGGGCCGGCGCTGATGTATCTCATCAACCTTGTGGCACTGATCGGCATGAGCCTTTACTATATGTTTTCCAAAGACTGGCGATTAAGCCTGTACGTTTTGGCTCCCCTGCCCATCCTTGCCGTGACCATCTACTACGTGAACACCATCATCAACAGGAAAAGTGAGCGCATCCAGGCCCAGCTCAGCGAACTCACCACCAATGCCCAGGAGTCTTATTCCGGGATCCGTGTGATTAAATCTTATGTACAGGAAAGCGCGATGTTCCGTTTTTTTACCGATAACAGTGAATCCTATCGGCAAAGTGCGGTTAACCTCGCCAAGGTAGAAGCGATATATTTCCCTTCCATCGGACTGATCATTGGCGTCAGTACCCTTCTGACGATTTTTGTAGGCGGCATCTACCAGATGGAGCATACCACCACGGCGGGCACCATTGCAGAATTTGTGGTGTATATCAATATGCTCTCATTCCCAGTGAGTGCGCTGGGCTGGGTGGCCAGCATGATCCAGCGCGCCTCGGCCTCACAGAAACGGCTAAACGAATTTCTGGATACCGTCCCGGCCATACAATCGCCCAGCCCGGCAGTTACGAAAAAGCTGGAAGGTGATATTGCTTTTGTGGATGTCAGTTTCACCTATGCCCATACAGGTATAACGGCCCTGCATAACCTAAATCTCCATATCCTGCCGGGGCAGAAAGTGGCGATCATCGGAAGAACAGGTTCAGGAAAATCGACCCTTGCGCAATTGCTGTTGCGGCAGTTTGATCCGCAGATTGGCCAGATACTTGTAGACGGACAAGACCTCCGGACCTATGACGCCGGGAACCTGCGTGGTCAGATTGGTTATGTTCCCCAGGATGTTTTTCTTTTCAGTGACACCATCGCCCATAACATCAGTTTTGGAACCAAAGAAGGCAACCTCGTCAGGGTAAAAGACGCAGCCCGGCAAGCAAGTGTGGATAAAGAGATTGATCAGTTTGCGCAGAAATATGATACCATGGTGGGGGAGCGGGGTGTAACCCTTTCCGGCGGGCAGAAACAACGGGTGTCTATCGCAAGGGCCTTGTACAAAAACAACAAGATCCTTGTGTTTGATGATTGCCTGAGTGCTGTGGATGCAAAAACAGAAAAACAAATTCTCGGCAACCTGCATGAAGTCCTGAAAGACAAAACTGCGCTCATCGTTACCCACCGTATTTTCAGCTTGCTGGACTTTGACCAGATCCTTGTGATGGATAAAGGAACGATCATTGAACGCGGAACGCACCAGTCCCTGATGGAGAAAGAGGGCTATTATGCCAGTCTTTACCGCAAGCAACAGACAACTGAATCCGCCGATTCTGAGTAAACCCACGTCCATCCTACATTTCAGCCGATTTAAAAAAACTTAACGAAATTTTGACAATTCAAAAACATATTTATCTTTGAAAGATAAACAACGTTGAGCATCAACTAATAACAAAAATTAAACAACTGTGGCGTACGAAAACAACGACAAAAGAATGGAAAGCGTGTACAGCAAACGTATACGTGCAGGTAAGCGAAGGACTTATTTCTTCGATGTGAGGACAACCCGTGGCAACGACTACTACCTGACCATTACGGAGAGTCGCAAGCGTTTTAATGACGATGGGTATGACAGGCACAAGATTTTCCTTTACAAGGAAGACTTCAACAAGTTCATCAAAGCGTTGACCGAAGCGGTGGATCATGTGAAAACCGATCTGATGCCTGATTTTGATTTTGATGCTTTCAACCATGAGAACGATGGGGAAGGTGATGACCAATACGGATCCGATGTCAGGGAAGAAGCGGTAGCCGCACCAGTAGTGAAGGCAGAAGCAGAAGCGCCTTATGAACCCGGGCCGGACACAAGCCATAGCGAAGAAGTAGATAAATGGTAATCAATACTTTATAAACCCTCTTCGGAGGGTTTTTTTTATATACCTATATCATAAAGCGGGTTATACTTCGTTCTATTCATGTGCTGAATAAATCCAATATCTTCCTGCTGTGTATTGCGCTGTGGTTTTCGCAGGCTTCTATTGCGCAATCCCGTTGCGGATTCGATATCGTCCACAATAGAGCAATCTCACAAAGTCCGGAATACAAAAAAAGGATTGACGATCTTGAAAAGATCATCAGAGAAAAAACCCGCACCACTCCTCCTCGCAGTGGAATTCAGGGACAATTGGGGACAGCTGCAGCATTGTATACCATTCCCGTGGTTGTTCATGTTATTCATACGGGTGGTGCAATTGGCAGTATATATAATCCCTCAGACGCACAAATAATGGGCGCCATAGACTACCTAAATAGCGTTTTTAATGGTACAATACCAGGCATTGAAGGTGTCGGCGATATTCAGATCCAGTTTGAACTTGCTCACAGAGATCCAAGTTGCAACGCAACTACAGCGATCAACAGAGTGGATGGATCAGTCCTTGCCAACTATGCTGCTAATGGTGTGAATTTTGAAACCAGCGGTGGTGCCAGCGAGCCTAGCGTAAAGGATTTAGTCAGGTGGGACCCTTCCAAATATTACAATATTTGGGTAGTGAATAAAATCGAAGGGCAGGATGGTACATCGGGATCCTTCATCGGCGGTTATGCTTATTTACCGCCCGCTTCACCACAATTGGATGGTACACTCATTCTCGCCACTCAAATGGCAACCAATAGAACAACGCTGGCACATGAGCTGGGCCATGCTTTATCGGTTTTACATCCCTTTCAAGGCCAAATACCAGATGGTAACGGTGGGTATGACTGTCCGGTCAATAGCAATTGCGCAAACGACGGTGATCAGGTATGTGACACAGACCCTGTGATACAGAGCTATTCATGCAGGACCGGGACAAATAGTTGTACGGGGGGAAGCTACAACATCAATACCGAACACAATTTCATGGGTTACACGAATTGCGCCACTTTATTCACAGCCGGCCAAAAGGCCAGAATGCTGGCGTCAGCTTCAAGTTCCAGGAATTACGAGGGCTCATGGGCTTTGAGTCCAAACTACCCCGTCTCACCGTTCAATCTACCAGCAACTGCATCTTGTACACCGGCTACTACGGGATCAGGGCTAACTTCCAATTGGGCAGGCGTTATGAATCTGACCCTAAATGGGATATCAGTTAATTCTTTAACATCCTTTATTGATGGCGGATACCGGAACAATTCATCTTCATGCCAGAGTTTGTTCTATCTGGAAGAAGGACTAAGCTATAATATCAGTCTCCGTTTGTTTGGCTTGAATGCAGAACAAGCCAGGGTTTGGATTGACTTTAACAATGATGGAATTTTCAACAATGCTGAGGAGTACCTTGGTGGTGTTAACGAAACCAGTACGCCTGGACCAAGGCCAAACGGCTTAACGGTAAATATTCCAGTTGTGGTACCTGCATCTGCTGTTAAAGACCAGGTGATTCGGATGCGCGTGATAGACGAACTATCCACGATTTACGGTACGGCTCAATTGACTAACGCATGTATAAGTCCGCAATACGGCCAGGCCGAGGACTATCCGGTCTTCATCCGATCCCTTTCTTTACTCCCCATTGAGTTACTATCCTTCACCGCAACACCTGCCGGAAATGATGTTCAGTTGAATTGGCAGACATCATTGGAGCAAAACAGTGCAGGATTTGATATTGAGCGTTCAACTAACGGAAACGAATACCTGAAAATTGGAACGGTTTCGGCGCGTGGTGTGCCGTCAGCTTATCGATTCACAGACAGGGGTGTGCCTGTTGGCGAATACTTCTACAGACTCCGCCAAACGGATAGGGATAACCGATTTACGTATTCTAAAACAGTGAAGGTAACCGTAGGTATCCGAACAACAATGTATCGTATCCTGAATAACCCGGCTTCTTCTTATGTTGACCTTAGTCTTCCGGCTAAACGCAACGCCACCATGATCAACCTGGTTGATGTAAGTGGACGTATGCTGATGCAAAAGACCATTGGTGCAGGCACAACATCATACAGGCTGGAAGGAATTGAACAATACAGCCCTGGGGTGTACTTCATTCAGATCTTTTCTGATACCGAGAAGACGGTGTTGAAGTTCGTAAAAAAATAGGCAAAAATAGTATAGAGGAGTGGAAGTGTGGATGTGTGAAAGAGAAATCTTCCACACTTTCACACTTTCATACTTTTGTAAGCATTGATCAGTCCATTGGTAGACGAATCATGACTGTGCACTTTTTCATTCGTCTCCAATTCAGGAAGGATCTTATTGGCCAATTGCTTACCCAATTCTACGCCCCATTGATCAAAACTAAAAATGTTCCAAATCACACCTTGTGTAAAGATCTTATGTTCGTAGATGGCTATTAATCCACCCAATGTGAAAGGCGTGATCTTTTTGACAAGGATAGAGTTTGTTGGGCGGTTGCCTTCAAACACTTTGAAGGGCAGTAATGCACTCCGTTTTTCTTCAGGCATTGAAGCCAGTTCAGCCTCAACCTCTTCAGCAGTTTTCCCATTCATCAATGCCTCCGTTTGTGCAAAATAATTACTCATCAGTTTTTGGTGATGATCTCCAATGGGATTGTGTGATACCGCTGGCGCGATGAAATCACAAGGGATCAGTCTTGTTCCCTGATGGATCAACTGGTAAAATGCGTGCTGCCCATTGGTGCCGGGTTCTCCCCAAATAATGGGGCCAGTTTGGTACCTTACTTTTTTTCCATTCCTGTCCACATACTTTCCGTTGCTTTCCATATTACCTTGCTGGAAGTAAGCGGCAAAGCGATGCATATATTGATCGTAAGGCAGGATAGCTTCCGATTCTGCATTAAAGAAGTTGGTGTACCATATACCAATGAGCGCCAGGGTTACGGGAATATTTTTATCTAATGATGTTGTCCGGAAATGCTCGTCAACCGTATATGCTCCCCGCAATAATGCATCGAAATGATCATATCCGATGGTGAGGGCAATGGACAATCCAATAGCGCTCCACAAACTGTAGCGTCCGCCAACCCAATCCCAGAATTCAAACATATTGGCTTTATCGATCCCAAACTTCACTACCTCTTTTTCATTGGTAGATAATGCTGCAAAATGCCTTGCGATATGTGCTTCCTCTTTCGCATGCTGCAGGAACCAATTACGCGCAGTATGTGCATTGGTCATGGTTTCCTGGGTGGTGAATGTTTTGGAAGCTATGAGGAAAAGGGCTTCTTCCGGTTTGACTTTCTTTAGTGTTTCGGCAATATGTGTTCCGTCCACATTGGAGACAAAAAAGACCTCCATGCCTTCAACCCAATAGGGCCTGAGTGCTTCTGTTACCATCACCGGACCTAGATCGCTTCCGCCGATACCGATGTTGACGATCTGCGTGATTTTCTTTCCGGTGTATCCTTTCCAGGTTCCACTATGGATCTGTTCACAAGTTGTTTTCATTTGTGCCAGCACGCGCTGCACATCGGGCATCACATCTTTGCCATCCATCACCATCGGGTGATCGAAACAATTCCGAAGGGCAACATGCCAAACGGCCCTGTTCTCAGTCTGGTTGATCTTTTCGCCTTTGAACATCGCTTCTATGGCCTCAGGAAGTCTTGCCTCTTCCGCCAATTCCAACAGAAGAGATACGGTTTCTTTAGTGATGATATTCTTGGAATAATCAATGACGATGTCTTCAATGCAGTTGCTGAAAGAGGTAAAACGATCAGGATCCTGTGCAAACAGTTCGCGCAGATGCACCGTTTTCATCTGTTGGTAATGTGCTTCCAGTTTTTTCCAGGCCTTTGTTTCTAAAGGGTTGATTGATGGGAACATGGGTTATAAGTTTTGAATGATCTTAATGGTATTTTCCACCATTTCGGTGCTGATGTCCAGATGTAAAACCATCCTGATCTGGGTAGGAGAGATGGCAAACATGAGGATGTTGTGCTGCTTCATGGCATCCATGAACTGTTGAGGGGTATAGGGTGCATTAAACGAAGCTATCACGATGTTGGTTTCAACCGGGAGGATTTCTGCGATGAATGGTTTTGCACGAAGCGCTTCTTCAATCATCCTTGCATGGAGATGATCCTGGGTTAATCGCTCTACATGGTTTTCCAATGCATAGATTCCGGCCGCTGCCAGTATACCTGCCTGCCGCATCCCTCCGCCAAATACTTTCCGCACCCTCCGTGCTTTTTTGATAAAGGCCTCATCACCCAGCAACAGACTGCCTACCGGCGCTCCGAGTCCTTTGCTAAGACAAATGGAAATACTGTGGAACAATTTTCCATAGGCCTGGGGATCTTCCTTCCTGGCCGCCATCGCATTGAAAAGGCGGGCGCCATCCAGGTGAAGGATCAGGCCATGTTGATCACATACCTGCCTGATCCTCTCAATTTGCGTCAGATTATAGCAACTTCCTCCGCCCCGGTTGCAAGTGTTTTCCAGGCTCACGAGCCGGGAAATGGGGCGATGTACATCATCAGGATTCACGGCTTGCGCTACCTGTTCAGCGGTAATCCGGCCTCTGTCGCCCTCCAGCAACCTTACCGAAGCGCCCGAATTGAAGGCTATTCCGCCTCCCTCATACACATATACATGTGAATTTTTATCACAGATCACCTCATCACCAGGCTGGGTATGGCATTTTATGGCTATTTGGTTGGTCATGGTGCCGCTGGGGCAAAAGATGGCTGCTTCATAGCCGAAGGTGCCTGCAGCCAGCTGTTCCAGCCGATTAATGGTTGGATCTTCCCCAAAAACATCGTCTCCCAAAGGAGCATTTAACATCGCAGCCAGCATGGCTGCAGTAGGGCGCGTCACCGTATCAGACCTGTAATCAGCGATCATGGCCGCGAATTTACCGGAATCGCCCCGTTTCGGAAAGAAAAAAGGACTGATTGTATCAGACATCGATATACCTTATTTGTGTCAGTTTCAACCTTTTTTCCACAGGCACTATGAAAAACAAAAACTGCGGAGTAAATTTGCCGACTGCACAAGCGGGTTTTTGTTATATTTATAACATATCGGTAACAACCCACATCATTCCGTTTGTGTCTTTCACTAAAACGATTTAACCCCCGGGTTGAACAACAAGTTTGTATGAGGCAACTAAAGATAGCAACACAGATTACCAACCGTGATTCTCAGGCGGTTGAGAAGTATCTGCAGGAGATCTCTAAAATTTCAATGATCACTCCTGAAGAGGAGACCATTCTGGCGCAGCGTATCAAAATGAACGACCAGAAGGCATTGAACAAATTGGTGCAGGCGAACCTCAGGTTCGTGGTATCTGTGGCTAAGCAGTACCAGCATCAGGGTTTGTCCCTTAGCGACCTAATCAACGAGGGTAACCTCGGTTTGATCAAAGCAGCCCAGCGTTTCGATGAAACCAAGGGTTTTAAATTCATCTCATACGCGGTATGGTGGATTCGCCAGTCCATCCTGCAGGCGTTGGCAGAGCAGGGCAGATTAGTCCGCCTGCCTCAAAACAAAATTGGCACGTACAACAAGGCTAACAAAGCGTACATGGCCTTTGAACAGGAACATGAGCGTGAACCTTCCACGGAAGAGTTGGCTGAATTGCTCGAAATGAGCGAAACCGAGATCAACAACATTTTCCAAAGCAACACGCGCCACACTTCGCTGGATGCCCCTGTGCACGAAGCTGAAGATGTAGCCATGGGTGATCTGCTGGAAGGTGGTGATGATACCGATGACGATGTGATGAAGGATTCTTTGCGCGCAGAGATCCGCAGGGTACTCAAATCCTTGAGCCCCCGCGAAGCAGAAATCGTAAATGCTTACTTTGGCCTGGATGGCGAGAACGGAGTGACCATTGAACAAATCGGTCAGAAATACGATCTCACCAAAGAACGTATTCGCCAGATCAAAGAAAGAGCGATCAAACGTCTACAAAAAGCCCGCTACAGCAATGCCCTCAAGGCATATCTGGGATAATGAATCTTTAATCAGGAACCCCGGCCACAAGCCGGGGTTTTTTATTTGTCGTAACTTTACGCTAGCTAAGATGTTATGATGTGTATGCGTAGATGGAAGTTTTTTTTACCGGCTCTGTTGGCCCTTGCCGGCTGCGAAAAGAATATCGATATCGAGCTCGATGAAACCACACCCCGCCTGGTGGTGGAAGCTACCATCGAGAACAATGTGAAACCAAGGGTTACCCTCACGAGGAGCCTCGACTATTTCAGCCAGATCACGCCTCAAATGCTCGTCGGTTCTTTTGTACGTGGAGCCCGGGTTGTAGTTACCGAAGCAGGGAGGAACTATACCTTGCGGGAAGACTCCTTCCGGGTGAATAACATCAGCTTGTATTTCTATACTACTGACAGCCTGGTGGGCAAACTCAATACCAACTATCAGTTACGGATAGACGCAGATGGAAAGGCTTATACAGCCAGTACGCAGATTCCAAACATCACCCGACAAATAGACTCCCTTTGGTGGGAGAAAGCACCGGGTTTTACCGACACCAGTTATGTGCGTATGATGATCCGTGCTACGGACCGGCCGGGATTTGGCGATTATGTACGGTATTTTACAAAAACCAATAGTGAGCCGTTTTACCCGGGATTCAATTCAGCATTTGATGACCAAGTGATTGACGGGAAAACCTATACCATTCAGGTTGATCGGGGAGTGAACAAGAATGCTGATAATTCAGATACTTCCGTTTACTTCCGCCGGGGCGATACGGCAACACTGAAACTTTGTAACATAGATAGGGCAACCTTTGATTTCTGGAGAACCTATGAGTTTAATCTCCAGAGTATCGGCAATCCTTTTTCCAGCCCTACCAAAGTGATCAATAACGTTTCCAATGGGGCACTGGGATATTTTGGCGGATATGCGGCCCAGTATCGCACACTCATTATCCCCAAGTGAGCTAAGTCACCGTAGCAAACGGTGTTTGTCGTATTTTTGTAGTGATTTTTTGACTTTTCACTTTTGAATTAATATCGATGTCTGACACTAATACCATTGAACACGTTCATTGCCTTATCATAGGTTCCGGACCTGCCGGATATACTGCTGCTATATATGCAGCCCGCGCCAATGTACACCCTGTTTTATACCAGGGGATCCAGCCGGGCGGGCAGTTAACGATTACGACCGAAGTGGAGAACTATCCAGGATATCCTGAAGGTGTTCAAGGACCTGAGATGATGATTGATTTTGAGAAGCAGGCCAAGCGCATGGGTACGGATATTCGTTTTGGACTGGCTACGAAAGTTGATTTTTCATCTAAGCCTTTTAAGGCGTGGATCGATGAAGAAAAAGAGATCCATGCAGATTCAGTGATCATTGCCACTGGAGCGTCGGCTAAATGGCTGGGGCTTGAAAGCGAGCAAAGGTTAAATGGCTATGGCGTTAGTGCCTGCGCAGTATGTGATGGTTTCTTTTTCCGCGGCAAAGAGGTTGCCATTGTTGGAGCAGGAGATACGGCAGCGGAAGAGGCACTATACCTCAGTAAACTTTGCACAACAGTACACATGATCGTCCGCAGAAATGAAATGCGGGCTTCTAAAGTGATGCAGGATCGGGTAAAAAATACTGCGAATATCAAGATCTACTGGAACAGTGAAACCGATGAGATCCTTGGAGAGAAAAGCGTTGAAGCGGTGCGGATCAAGAATACCAAGACTGGAGAGAAGACTGAAGTTCCCATCAAAGGATTTTTTGTAGCTATCGGTCACCAACCCAATTCAGATATCTTCAAGGGCTTCCTGGATATGGATGAGGCAGGATACATACAGACCATTCCCGGTTCTTCCAAAACCAATGTGGAAGGCGTATTTGCTTGCGGCGATGTGCAGGATAAAATTTATCGCCAAGCCGTTACTGCAGCAGGCAGTGGATGCATGGCTGCACTGGACGCAGAGCGATTTTTAGGAGGCATCTAAACAAACAGGCAAAAAGGCATTGGGGGAGTAACTCCAAAGCCTTTTTGCCTGTTTTAGCTTAGTAGGTAAGGTAGCTGACCAGTTGCCGTCCAATGCCAGCTGGACCAACAGTAAGATATCTACCCCTGAATATAACCGTATAGCTTCGCTTGGCAATGGGATTCACCCCTGCAAGCGTTGCCAGATTGATCGTTGTGCCCGTTGCTCTAACGTGTAAGGTATCTGTAATGGGCGAGTTAGAGAAAAACGGTATGAAGTCTGTTACTCCATTCACCTGAACATTGGTAAAAATATTCTGCTGTCTTCTTACTGAAAATACATCCATGTTTGGAATTGCTGTGGCAGAATAAATCATGTTGGCAAACCGTAACCTTGAAGTTGTATCTGCCGGAATAACAATATTGTCTTTAACGATCAATGCCTTTGCCCTGTTCAGGGTATCATAACTGAATACCGTATAGTTGGCACCGGCGTCAAGATTGCTAGTAACGGAAACCGAAGGTTGGGTTGTTGTAAGCAGCGTATCTTTAATGGTGATCGTCCTTGATCCGGGCGTCACCGTCATGTAAGCCGGTGAAGTACCAGGATATAATGATGAGGCTGCATAACCCGTTGCCGTTCCGGAGGCAAGTATATTATCGATAAATACATAAGTCCTTGCACTGTTCAGTGTGGAGTTGAAAAATTGCAGGGATGCCTGATCTCCATTAGACAGGTAGGTGGGCTGTTGGTTCAGCCTGCCGGCATAGTCTTTCTCGCAGCCTGCAAAGCCAATGGCTAAGAGACCAGCAAAATATATCGTGAGCATTTTTTTCATAACATTTATTTTACGGCTATTACTTTTGAGAGAACCACTGTTCTTTAGTGTTATAGTCTAAGGCAATGGCTCCGATACGTTCCAGTTCTTTCACATTATACAGGTATTCTGAATTGAAGCGAGGTCTTGCACGATAAACCAGTTTATTGTTGTTGTTCACAAACAGGTCAATTCCACTCGGTGGTGTAAAGTCTGCGTATACCTGTACGCCGTTTTCCTGGTCTGTATAGTGATACCTCCGGATGTCTACCCAGGTCTCCAGAATGCCATACCCATACGAAGCAATGTATTTTTGTAACATGATATGACTCAGTGTAAGGTTTGCCGAACTAGGTACGATGATGGCGTTTGCCAGGAATGATGCACGTGACGCGGGAGTAATTCTCAGTGCTACGGGTACACTGGATTCATACACACCAGTTAGCATATCAAAGTTCAGGTTGATCCCATCCCTATATACCTGTAGTGCAGCGGCTTTATCACCTTTACGTAAATAGGCTTCTGCAAGCATGAACTTTACTTCCGATGCTGTGATCACGGGGAATGGTGCCGCGTTTTTAAAGATATACCTAGCGCCCGTATCCAGCGTTGCAGTGGTGGTACCAAATGCACCTCCCCAGAAATTCCTCGGCTGATCGTTTGCAGACAAACTGCTCGTTCCTCTGTTGGGAAGGATACCCCTGAATGTGCCATTCGTATTCTCACGGATGATGTAAGCCGCCCGTGGATCGGTAACCCCTGAAAATCTTGGATTGAGTCCATTCACCAGATTGCAGATGAATTGGGTTTGACGAAGGGCGCCAACATTGGCCCTTAACGGACCAAAGAAGTTGGCCGTACCGGAAATACCTGAATTGGCAAATGTGGCCACGGCATTGTCCGAATTTGTATTGATGCCCAGCAATGCGTACTTGATCACAGAATCTGGTTTATATTCCGCCTTATTGGTGGTGCGATGATATGACCTAGCGATCACTGTGTAAGCAAATTTTTTCCATTTATTCACGTCACCTTTATAAAAATACTGATCACCTTTATTCAGGTTTTCCTGACTAACCCCATCGCCTGTACGGTTCAGGTAATCAATTGCACGAAGTGCTATTGCCCTTACACTATCATGAATCTCCGGCTGTTCGTTGTAATTAAATACCAGCTGACTGGTATTGAATGCCTCACGAAGAATCGCTTCACCGTATACGTCTGTGAGATTCAGTAAGCTCCAGGAGCGAAGCGCAAGACCTACACCAACATAGTCCCATTTCTTTTCTTCTTCAGCCCAGACCATCATCTTATTCAGGTTCTGCCCCATGCCATAATAGTGCATCGCCCAAACGGAACCAAGCAAATCACTACCACCCGTAGCACCTCCCATCTGGTCAAACTGGTTGCCTGTAGTATTGGTGGCCCAAAACTGAACATAACGTCCAAAATAAAGCCCATCGTTTGCTGTTCCATACGCACTTCCCGCAGCAGATGAACTTCCAATGATATTGCCGATGATTCCCGGTAAAAGCGTTTCCACTGGAACCCTCACGGATGCGTTTGGATTCGCAAATGCCTCATCAATCTTTTTCTCGCAACTGCTGAATCCAAAGGCCAATGCGAGGATCGGAATAGTGATATATAATATTTTCTTTTTCATATTGAAATGATATTAACGTTTAAAATCCTGCCCTCAAACCAAAGTTCAGGCTGATAGGTACGGCAAGGGTTCCATAGTCGAAACCGAAACCGCCCACACCTCTTGAACCCGCAGTATTACCATTCACTTGTGGATCGGCACCGGTGTAATTGGTGAACATGAAGAGGTCGTTACCAGTAACAAAAAACTCAAGTGTTTTCAGGGACCTGAAATCCTTCAACGGTCTTGGACTGCACACATAGCTGAGCGTCACATCACGTAAGCGCAGCCAATTGACATCTTTCTCGATGAAGGCTTCTTCAGGCATCGTTTGGTAGAAGGCACTGTTAAGATGTGGTACGATGCTGATGGTATTGGCGGTTGGGGTTGCTGAGTTCTGCTTACCATCGTTCAACACACCTTCAACCACACGACCAGTTTCCCTGTCTGCTGTTATTGGGTGTCTTCCGATCCTGGTCAGGAACATCGCAGTACCATTGAAGATATCACCACCCATCTTCAGATCCCACAGCACATTCAACCTCCAGTTTTTGTACCTTAAGTTGTTTGACCATCCCAGGGTAAAATCAGGATTCCTGTCGCCCGCCAATTTGAATGTGCCATCTACTACAGGCACACCATTGTTAGGATTGATAACCAATTGACCAGCAGTATTGCGTTGGTAAGTGTTCGCAGTAATCGAAGTCGTGCGTCCATTCAATACCAGACCACCACGAGCGTTACCATACAACCAGGTATCTGCAATATAATACTCGCTCACATTTGGTGGCATATTGATAACCTTGTTCCACATCTTGTTAAAATTCGCCTGCATGTTCCATCCGAAATTGCGGTTGTTGACCAGTGGTGCCGTAACAACAATTTCCACCCCCGTATTGCGGGTACTAGCAGCATTCTGCGTATTTAATACGAAACCAGTGCCATAACTCAAACGGAAGTTCTCGATGATCTGATCTTTGTTCAGCGTATTATAATAAGTTGCTTCTATGCCAAACTTGTTCTTAAAGAAACGCATCTCGGTACCAATCTCGTAAGTCTGCTGACGTTCCGGACGCAAATCCGGGTTGGCGTTGGTAAAACCATAAGAGAATCCGCCGCCACTTGCAAAGTTGTTGACGAATACAGACTGCGTTGAGTATGGCGTATTCAACCTGGCCGTGCTAGCCAACGAAGCCCGCAGTTTCCAGTAACTCAACACATCTCCTTTTTTCAGGAATGGCAGGATGTCTGACATGATCGCACTCATACCTATACCTGGGTAGTTATAATTCCTGTTTTTTGCCGGCAGGGTAGAAGCCGATTCAAACCTGTGGGTATAGTTCAGGAAGATCATGTTCTTATAGTTCACCGCAAACTCACCAAAGTATGCCAGCTGACGAATGATCTGTTTATTATACTCTCCAAAATTGTTGCGCAATAACCTTTGCCTGCTCGCAGGATCCGTGTTTGAACTGTCTGTATTTGACACGTTTTTAAGCCTGATACCATAAATCGCAAACTGATCTGTCTGGTAGTTTTGCCACATGGTACCGCCCATCAATCGGAAATTGAAATCACCCAATGATTTTCTTGCTGTTGCCGTGATAGTGTGGTTGTATCCTCTGTATCTCCTCCAATAGTTATCAAGTGATCCCTGGTTTGCCAATGATGTGTTGGAAGAACTCTGGGGATGGATCAGCAGGTAACCATAGGTCTTATACGTGTCATATCCAAACCTGCCGGCGATCGTTAGCCAGTCCGTAGGACGGATGTTGATACCAAGGGTAGCCAGGTATCGATCCGTCTTATCCGCACTCATATTCTTGGTTACATTGAAAAACGGATTGTCGATATCATTCGCCGGGTTCGCATTAAAGATGGGAATCTTTCCTCCCTGCGCGTCATCATAGTTGGTGATGGAAAACTGATTGGGCCACTGCAACAGTGTCAGCAGATAGCCGCCCGCGCTACGTAAAACTTTGTCATTCTTCGTATGAGTATATGCCAATGCAGGCATGATATCGATTTTAGTACCAATTTTGGTGGTATTGGAGATCCTGAAGTTATACCTGGAGTAGGTGTTGTTGGGAACTACACCCGACTGGTCAAAAATCGATCCTGATACACGGAAGATTGAATTCTTCACGCCGAAGTCGGCACCAAGGTTATGGGTCTGGGACCAGCCATCTTTGAAGAAGATATCGATGTTATCAAACAGAAATGTATTCTCCGGATATTTCGGGCCAAAATAGTTGAAGACATTTGAAGGGGCTCCATTCAAACCGTTGTTATATCCCTGGTAAATTTCAGGGAAACGGGTAACCCTTGACCAGCGGAAAGCATTGTCATATTGCAAAGCAAATTTGTTGCTTTTCGCTTTCTTGGTTGTAATGATAATAGCGCCTGAGCTGGCCTGGCTGCCATAAAGTGCCGTGGCTTCAGGCCCTTTCAATATTGTGTAGGATTCTATATCATTCGGGTTGAGATCCGAAATCCTGTTAGAGTAATCCGAGTTCCTGTTTGGCCGGTCTGACGCAAGACCTACACCTCGTCCACCATCCGAGTTTTCATCGAGTGTAGAGTTATCCAGGATCACCCCATCCACAACAAAAAGGGGCTGGTTACTCAATGACAGAGAGTTAAACCCACGCAACACAATCTGTGAAGAGGCACCTGCAACACCTGAAGTTGGATTTACTGTAAGACCTGCAACCCTGCCAGCCAGACCATTTACAAGATTTTCACGTTGGGAATTCTTTACTTCGTCTCCATTGACGGTTTGTGAAGAGTAGGAGACTTCACGCTTGTTTAGTCGCCTGTCCATGGTACCCACAATTTCCACTTCTTGCAGGAGGCCATCGGCTGCGGCCACCCTGGCATTCAGCACCGAGCCGTCGCCCACTGTTATCACAAAATCCTTTTGGCCGATGGCCGTGATCACCAGCGTTTCACCTTTCTGTGCGGCAATGGTGTAAAAGCCATTGGCATTGGTTTGTGTAGCCCTGTTGGTACCTCTTACCGTGACCGTTGCATTGGCCACTGGTTCGTTTTTGGAATCTGTTACCGTTCCGCTGACATTCCTGGTTTGCGCCATACTACCGAGCGCCATCAGCAATGCAAAGAACGAAGACAGAAAACCCTTAAGCTTTCTTCTCATACATGTTTGGTTTTGGTCTGGCACCTGGGCCAGTTATCTCATATTAAATAACGCGTACACCTGCGTTGACATAGGGCTGTAATCTTGGATCTTCAGGATTGGATTCAGTAATCAGGATATCGATCTTATTCAGCGGACAAACCTGGATGGGTTGGGTGGTGTTTACTTTTTCAATAATGCTTAGGCAAACTACTTTCTTGGCTGATTCAATCATGGCCTGCTTCAACTGAACCACATCCCAGTCGTTGTCTGTTACACCATGCTGCGGATCAATGGCATTGATCCCCAAAAAACAGAGATCAGCACGAAACTGCCGGATCTTCTGTAGCGCGTCCCCGCCGGTTGTGATCTTGGAACTTTTTGAAAGCTTGTCGCCAATGACAATAACATCAATGTTGGGATGATTCATGTATTCCATCAACACAGGCAAACTTCCGGACAAAAACGTTGCTTTGAGTTGGGGAGGTAAGGCCTTCGCCATTTCAATAACCGTGGTACCACCGGAACTAAGGATGAACATGCCATCCTGGATCAGCGATATGGCCTTGATGGCGATCGCTTTTTTCTGGGAGAAGGAATAGATCTCATTCTCGGGAAGAAAGTGGTTGTTGAATGAGCGCGATAACGCACCGCCGTGCACTTTAATCAGCTTGCCTTCATCCGCCAGCTCCTGAAGATCCCTGCGTATCGTGTCTTCAGATACGCTGATCTCCTGGCTGAGGGTTGAACTCAATACCTTGTTGTGCAGGTTTACGCGATGGATGATCAGCGCTTGCCTCTCTTTCTTGAGCATAGTGTTGGTTGCTCAGCTAAATTAAATGAAAAACCTGCAAATACCTGCAATAAAATGCGGGAATTATTTATTGTTCCTGATGATTCAGGCACTAAAACGTGTAACTACACATCGTTTCGTTAAATGAGGATTCCTTCACTTTACCAGGCATTCTTTTGGCGGTCAAAGGGTTAAAACCATTTAACGATGAAACTCCCTAAACACTTCCCCTTAACCCTTACCCTGCTCTTTTGGGCATTCGGTAGCCAATCACAAGAATACAAGTACGGACTCGGTCTCAGGGTGGCCAGTGACCAATCCATTGTTGGCAGCGGCGTTAGCTTGAAGTATTTCTTCAATGCAAACAGCGCGGTGGAAGCACTCATAAGTTTCAACCCCACGAGTATTGGTGCGATGGGGTTGGTGGGTCTTGATTACAGCTTTGCAAAAGCGCCAGTGAGCCTGTCCGTAGATTGGAAGCCGGAGTTGATCCTTTCCAGGGAAGTAGGCTTTGAGCCCGCTGCCGTAGGGCTTTCGGTCCGGTTTGTCATGAAGTAAATCATCCGCTTACTCCGAGTTGCTTCCCCATATGCGCAAGGTAATTGCGCCAAGGACAACGGCAGCGAGACTGGCCAGCAACACACCGATTTTTGCCGCATCCTGTGTAGAGGGATCGGAAAAAGCGAGCATAGATATAAAAATTGACATCGTAAAGCCGATGCCTGCAAGCATACCCACTCCAGCCATCTCCATCCAACTGACGTTGGATGGAAGTTTTCCCCAGCCCAGCCGAACAAGCACATAGCAAAACAATAGAATCCCGAGGGGTTTACCGATCACCAGCCCTGCCAGAATACCGTAGTTGAGCGTAGACTGAAGCGCGCCCATGATATCGTCCGGTAAAACAATCGCTGTATTGGCAAGTGCAAAAATGGGCAAGACAAGGAAGTTAACGGGCACGTGTAACCGATGTTCCAGATGAACCAATTCTTTTAACGGAATCGTAAACGCAAACAACACCCCAGCCACCGTGGCATGCACCCCGGAATTGAATACGCAATACCACAACACAAATGCAAGTATCACACGGATGAATAAAGGCCACTGTTTCTTGCCCATGAAATAGATCACGGCCAGCAAAGCAAGTGAAGCACCCAGGTATCCCCATTGAATATGGCCGCCATAAAATATCGCGATCATGGCAATGGCGCCAAGGTCATCAATGATGGCCAGCGCGGTCAGGAATATCTTCAGGGATACCGGAACCCTTTTTCCCAGTAAGGACGCAATGCCCAGTGAAAATGCAATGTCCGTAGCCATCGGTATTCCCCAACCCCCAACATAGGCCGTACCCTTGTTGAAGAGATTATACAGCATGGCGGGTACCACCATTCCGCCAATGGCGCCAAAGATGGGCAACAATGCGCGCTTCATTTCTTTCAACTCGCCATCCAGCAATTCCCGCTTGATCTCCATACCCACGAGGAAAAAGAAGATCGCCATTAAAAGGTCATTGATCCAATGAAGCACACTATGCGGTAGATGCAGAACGTCAGGAAAATGTGTCTCGGCAAGCCATAGGCTGAGGTATTGTTGGCCCCAGTTGCCGTTGGCGAGCCACAGGGAAAGCAAGGTGCAGAGGGTTAAAATGATGCCCAGGGAGCGACTGTCATGTATGATTTTTTGCAGCGGCGTGCGTAAGCGACGCCTTATTCTCTTCAGCATCGTCAAATATACTTATTCAAACAGTTCCAATCTGCTCTTTGGCCGCCTGCCATCAATCCACCGGAATGATCGCAGTTGCTTTTTGTCTTCCGGGATCTGGCTCATGGGGAAATTGGTGCCTTCAACGGCATTTACCCAACTCACCCGTTTGAGTCCTTCTTTCCCAAATAACATGGTGATGGCATCTGCTTTCGCGTAGTTCATGCCGATGTATGCGCTGTCATCGTCTTGCAGATAATAAACACTTTCTGCATTGCCTTTGGCGCGCATAAATTCTATCTCGCCATTTGCAAAACCGCCGTTGATCCTGTTCCCCCTGATCTGGTTGTAAAAGTTTTCGCGTGTTCTGCTAATAGCAAAACCATTTTCAAAAACATACAATTGATCCGGTTTCTTGTTGCGTGTGGTCATATAGATCGTATCCCCGAATAACTGGTTATTGGTAGACCATACAATAGGGTCTGTATACATCCTGAACGTAGAGTCTTCAGCGGAATAATATAAGCTGTCACAAACACCTTGCAGGGAATCGGAAAAAATCCGTACATGCCGGTAAGCCTGAAAGAAACGGATGCTGTCTGCTTCTTTCACATTTAACTCTTTGGCAGTTCGCATTGTATCCTTCATTTTCACTGCGGCGGAATCAGTCTTTACACTTGGCTTACTGACCATTTTTGAGGAGAGCAACGTATCGGCCGCAATATAGATAGAGTCATTTTCCTGTTTGATGATCATCACAGGTTTGCGTGTGGCCAGTACTTTACTGGTCTTGTTATTGAAAGCCGTAGTTCCTGCTATAATCGTAACACCTTGAGCTGTGTCTTTGTAAATCACATTTCCGTCTGCCGATCCTTCACCGGAAGTTTTATCAAATCGTATCCTGTCTGCAGTGATTTCCTGCGTGCTGTCCTGTATAGTGGTTCTCTCGGAAAAATCAGCAAGGCCATTTTTTGCGTCATAGATTCCCGCCCGGGTGCGGATCACGGATTTACCATCATTGATGGTTGTGGGGGAGACGATGGTGAACACATCCTGTTGCATATTATACAGCAAGGTATCAGTTGCTACCGTCCGGTCAGGACTCACGAGTTTTACATCATTGATGAAATATGCTTCCTTGGTATCAGAATAATAGTAACCTTCTTTACTGGTGAGCACATTGTTGCCATTCACCAGTTTGCCGGGTGTTTTATAGATACCGATGCCTGAATTGAGATCGTATTCCAACTCTTCCGTAGTGAGGGTTCCCTTACCATCCGTAAGCCTTACCTTTTTTTTGAGATACGCCATCTTGGTGTTCCCCAGGTATTTTGCATACTGTGAATAGGTGTGCACACTGTCTGAATCATTGATATGCACATTTCCAAATGCTTCGATCTGGTTCAGTCGTTCATCCTGAACAGCACTATCGCAGTAAAAAGTTGTATTTCCTTGTACCAATACAACGTTCCCGATCAATTGCAACAGACTGTTAACACTGTCTACTTTTACCAGTCGGAAAGTTTTGGCACGTACCAGATGGATAATTCTCCCGGTGTCAGCAGTATTAAGTGGCAGCGTGTCTCTATTGGTTTGGGAAAAACCATTCAGTGAGAATACAATAAACAGTGTTGCTAGAAAAACTCTGGTCATTTCTTATCGGTACTGGGAGTAGGCGCTTGCAGTGAATCTTCAAGCGGTTTGGTCAGTGGCTCGCTTTTATCTTTCTTACCGAACACGGAGAAGCTGACATACCTTTTGGGGTGCAACCTGAAATCCTGCAGCAATACATTCATGCTGTTGGCTGTTGCATTAAGGTTGTTGTATAATTTTTTGTCGTTCATCAGTAAGCCCAGGCTGCCCTCATTGGAATTGATCTTTGCTAAGGTAGTATTCAATTGGTCAGCTGTCTGCTGAAGCTTTGTTAAAGTGGGATTGATATCGATGGCCGCAAAATTGGCGGTTGCTTTCTCCACATTGCCAAGGATCTGGTTAATGGTGTCCTTATCGTTGCTGAGATTTGCTGTGATGGCATTCATATTCGCCATCGTTTTACCGATGGCACCGTTTACAGCCATCATAGTGTTGAGGGCCTTGGTAGACGCTTCCAGGTTGGCGATCATTGCCTGCAGATGTTTACGGGTTGCCGGGTCCATGGTTCCGCCAACTACTTCTACAAGTGAATCTAATGAAGTAAGCGTGCCATTCACATTATTCAAAGTTGGATTGAGGCTGGATTTTAATTCGTCCAGTAATCCTGCACTGGCAATGGTGCGGAGGGTATCGCCTTCTTTGATCAGGTTACTGCTTTTGCCTTTCACCACATTCACCACCGAGGAACCCAGCGGGCTGGAGTTGATCACAGCATATGAATCGTCTGGGATGGCTACATCTTTCGTAAGGTTTATCGTTATCACAATCCCTGTCATCTCCGGATCCACTTCTGCGATCTCATATACCTTTCCCACATCCAGACCGTTGATCTTAACCGCATCTGAGGTAACCAGGCCGTCTACTTTTTTGAAGACTGCATACACCTCATGCTTCCGGTTGAACATGTTTTTCCCTTTCAGGAAGTTGAAGCCCAACACAAGCAGGGTGATGGCTACGGCAGCAAGCGCACCTATCTTTGTTTCATTGGAAATGGTCATCCGCAATTTTTTAGACCGGAACAAGGTCCCTGTCAGGAACGAAAATATAAAAACTTTACCGAGCCTTCGAATTCTCTTACCTGCGCTTGTCCGCTCCGGTATTAGCCGCAGTTGATTTGGTGGATGGTGCAGGTGCGGGAGTAGCTGGTTTCTTTGGCGCTGCTGCCCCGGAACCACTTGATTCAGCAGACTTCGGGGCATCTACCATCGCCTTATAATTCACCACGGCTCGTGCAATGGCTTCGGCCATTTCCTTTTGCCCTGCATCTGAATTAAGGTAGTCTTCTTCCTCTGAGTTGGTAATAAAACCAGTTTCAATCAATACCGCAGGCATATTGGTTGCCTGCAAAACCCAGATGCCTTTTTCATTCCGCTGCAGCACACCAAGGCTTTTTCTGCCGATGGCTGTGAACTCGTTCTCAATCATTGTAGCGAGCCTGACGGACCCTTTGAAGAATTTCTGCGACCAAAGCCTGGCTTTTATGATCGCTTCCGGACTGGTTGGGTCAGGGATATCGGTCACTTCGGATTCAGACTCAAACCGCTCATCTGCTGCAATACCACTGGCTTTCTCGTCTAACCGATCCGCTGCAAAGACATAGGAAGATGTGCCATAACGGGGATTTGGCGTTGTCCAGGTTTTGTAAACAGGATCTTTTCTCGTTTTTTTCTTACGGTTCTTGCCTTTGCCGGTATAGTAGGTTACAGTTTTGTAACCTGTCAGCTCTTTATGTTTGATGGGAGATGCAGCATTGACGTGCACACATACAAAGAGATCTCCACCTTGCGAGTTCGCGATGCTCGCCTTCTCCTTTACATTGTGGTAGATGTCTGTTTTCCGGGTCATGACGATGCGCGTATCCGGCAACATCTGTTTCATGATATCTTCAAGCTTATTGGAGATCTGAAGGGTGATCTGGGCTTCCGTGGAGTAACGCCCCCGGGCACCCACATCGCTGCCACCATGACCAGCGTCAATGATGATCGTCTTGATCTTAGAACCGCCACCGCGGGTCTGTCCATAGGACCCGCCGGCGGTTAACGCGAGCAGGCAAAGGATACAGGAATACAAGCGTACGTTCCAAAACATAGGTACTCACTGGATTTTTGGGTTAGTTGCTTATCCATCTTCACAATTTCTTACCACTTTAATGGCTATTTTTGCCGCCACTGCTATGATGAATAAACGTTGTAAAGTTAGCCCAAATTATCATTTAAGCCTGCTTTACATGCTTTTTGGTTTGACTTTTTTATGCAGTGAAAGTAAAGCAGATACGTGGAATATTGACAGGTTTGACCTTCCGTTAACAGTTCAGGACACCATCCCCTTCCGTAAAGATTCTGTTAAGCTTTCCAATGATTTCTTTTCGAAAAAGAAAGATACGGCTGTAAAACGCGACACATTTAACTTCCCTGTTTCCGCAGACTCCCTCACCGCACCCGTCAACTATTCAGCCGCTGACTCCATGGTGATGGACGTAGTTTCGAAAAAAATATTCCTTTTTGGTAAGTCTGAAGTGAAGTATACCAACATCACGCTCTCTGCCCCGTTCATCTTGTTTGACCAGCAAACCCAGAATGTATTGGCCAGGATGGCGAAGGATACAGCAGATAAAGTAATAGGTATGGCCAAACTCACCCAGGCAGAAACCACCACGGTGAGTGACAGTATCCTGTTCAATTTTAAAACACAAAAGGGGATCACCCATAATTCGTTTTTCCAGCAACAGGAGATTTACAATTTTGCGGAGCGCGTAAAGAAGATCGATGCGGAAACTTTCTTCGCTTATCGCGGACGCTTTACCACCTGTAACCTGGATACACCGCATTTTGCCTTCCGTTTTAAGCGCGCCAAATTTGTGAACCAGAAAGTGGCAGTGACCGGCCCGGTACATCCGGAATTTGAAGACGTGCCCATTCCCATCTACCTTCCCTTTGGCATCTTTCCCTTGGCGCAGGGCAGAAGATCCGGGATCCTTCCGCCTCAACTCACCTTTACCCAACAGTTCGGTATCGGGCTGGAAGGCATGGGATATTATAAAGTAGTTAACGATTATCTGGATGCCAAGATTTGGGCTGATCTGTACTCTTATGGTTCATGGCGGTTGAATTTTTCACCAACCTATCGGAAAAGATATCGGTACAGTGGTGGATTCACCATCAGCATGCAAAACACCAAGTTCGCGTTTAAAGGTGACCCGGACTATTCTGTCACCAAAAGTTTTTTCGTGACCTGGAATCACTCTATGGATTCCAAGGCAAGGCCTGGCATTACCTTTTCAGCCAACGTACAAGCCGGAAGCAGCAAATACCTGACCCTGGTGCCGAATGGTGCGCAGATCAACACCGGCTCGGGAACTGGCTTCAACAATGGTAATAATAATGTACAGCCGATGAATTTCACCAACCAGTTGAATTCATCGATCTCCTGGCAGAAGCAGTTCATCGGCAAGCCTTTCCAACTTTCCGTTAACGCAAACCACAACCAGAACACGCAAACCGGGGTGGTTAACCTGAATCTTCCGGATGTGGCTTTCGTGATGAATACCATTTATCCCTTCCAGGCTAAGGAGTTTGCAGGTCAGAGTAAATGGTATGAGAAACTGGGTATTGGATACACCGGAAACATCAAAAGTCAGGTTTCGTTTTATGATTCTGCATTTCAGTTTGGGCAACTCATAGACACCTTGCAATGGGGTGCCAGTCATGATATTCCCATAATCCTGAGTTTGCCACCAGCTGGTCCTTTCCAGATTGCACCCAGCTTCAGTTACCGTGAACGCTGGTACAGCCAGAAATTTCGCAGGAGCTGGAATTCGGTGACGGAGAAAGTAGATACTAACATCACTAAAGGGTTGTATACGGCCCGTGAAATGTCAGTGGGATTGGCCATTAACACAGGTATCTTTACAAAATTTGAATCCACCAATAAGAATGCAAAGATCCAGGCCCTACGCCTGGCCACCAGACCATCTTTTGGGTTCAACTATAAACCGGATCTCGTTTCTCAGTACTACTATCGGACACAAGTAAATAAACGTGGTGATGAACAGTTGTTTTCCGACTTTGATGGAAGTATATTCGGTCCACTTGCACCGGGACGAAGCGGTGGAATTAGTTTTGGACTTGATAATAACCTGGAGATGAAGGTCCGGTCTAAAATAGATACTGGCGACAATCCCATTAAGAAAGTGAAGTTGATCGATGGCTTTGGTATAACCGGCGGGTACAACTTCCTCGCGGACTCATTCAAATTGTCAACCTTCAGTATTTATGCAAGAAGTACGCTGTTTGAAAAAGTAAATATTACGGCGAATGCCACTTTGGATCCCTATGTGGTGGATTCTTTCGGCATCCGGAAAGACATTTATAGATTCCCAGGTACACTAACCAACGGCGGGATCAACATCTCTACCAGCTTCCAAAGCAAGAAAAGCAAGGATAAGAAAACAAGGGAAGAGAGAATGAAAGAAGAGATGGATTATGTGGATCAGGATCAGTTGATGTCTCAACTGGATTACATGAGACGTAACCCTGCAGAATTTGCCGATTTCGATGTGGCTTGGTCTATCAACCTTCAATATTCCCTACAGTTCGCCCGCCAGCGAAAACCCGATTATTCAGGTGATACAACCGTGTTCACATCAAGTGTCAATTTCAATGGAGACTTCAACCTGAGTCCGAAATGGAAACTGGGCGCAAATGGATTTTACGATCTGAACAATTTTAAACTACAGACCTTCACGATGTTCCTCACGCGGGACCTGCACTGCTGGCAGATGTCCATCAACATCACACCGATTGGTTTGTATCGATTTTTCAGCATCAATATCAACCCAAAATCATCATTGCTGCGTGACTTGAAAGTGAACCGGACGAGATACTTCTACAATCGTTAGGTCCATTTGGATTTGTTCTCCAGGATAAACTTCTCCATTACTTCAAATACCCGCTCCTTGATACTGTCTGCAGTATCATCTTCTTTGATGTAAATAGGATCGAGGAAATGCATGGATACTTTGGCTGGCACAAAATAGAAGGATTTATCCGATGGTAGCACCTTTTCAGTGTTGAAAATGACGGTAGGCATTACGGGCTTACGCGTTTGCAAGGCGAGCCTGAAAGCCCCATCGTGAAAAGTATTCAGTGGTTTATCCGTTTTGTTGCGGGAACCCTCTGGATAAATACACATGTGCATTCCAAGTTCAAGTGCCTGTTTCATTCGGTTAAAGGCATCCTTCCTGCTCGCATCACTTTTTCTATCTACTAATACCGACCCCCTTCGATAGATCATTCCAAATAATGGCACTTTGACGAGTTCCATTTTGGCGATGGTTTTGTTGGCGCCAGGGATGCCGGGACTGGATAGCGGCACATCCATCATGGATTTGTGGTTGCAAGTGATAATATAGTTTTCACCAGATTTGTATTTCTCTCTCCCGGTTACGGTCATCCTTATCCCTGCCAGCGGTAGGAATACAGCCATCCAACGGCGGATCCAGCGCATGAAAATATCCGTGCGTTTTGGCTCCGGATGAAACTTCACGGCCCACATCGGAATCCAAAAAATCAGCATGGTAGAAATGAAAATCACCGCGGACCACAACAACCACAAAAAGCCGAAGATGCGTTTGAACATGGTGCAAAAGTCAAAATTCAAAAGTCAAAAGTCAAAAAAAAGATTTTTCAATGTTGACTTTTCACAAGTTCCAGTCAATCGGGTCCTTTCCGTACTTCACCAACAACTCATTAGTCTTTGAAAAATGCCTGCATCCAAAAAATCCTTTATCAGCCGAGAAAGGGGAAGGGTGTGCCGCTTTGAGTACAGAATGTTTGGATTCATCAATCAACGGCTGCTTTTCCTGAGCAAAACGCCCCCAGAGCAGGAAAACAAGGTTTTCTTTTTTCTCCGAAAGGGTTCTTATCACTGCATCGGTAAAATTCATCCATCCGATACCGGAATGACTCATTGGTTCATTGGCCCTCACGGTGAGGGAGGCATTGAGTAGCAATAAGCCTTGCTTCGCCCATGCGGTAAGATCGCCATGATCAGGCTGCATCGGAATACCGAGGTCAGACCGGATCTCTTTAAAAAT
Organism: Sphingobacteriales bacterium; assembly: GCA_046317915.1. Lineage (GTDB taxonomy): Bacteria > Bacteroidota > Bacteroidia > Chitinophagales > Chitinophagaceae > Pollutibacter. The sequence continues at coordinate 47,261 of JBKCVJ010000055.1, read as the reverse complement.
GTTTTGTAGGGAGGGCGGGGACTTAATCCCTCTTGGTACGGAGAAGCTCAGGCCCATGGCTTGTCCAGGCCCATGGTAAGGGTCCTGGCCGATCAGCACCACTTTCACCTGGTCAAACGGCGTTTGCATAAAAGCATTGAAGATCAATGGGCCGGGCGGATAGATGGTTCTTCCCGTAGTTTTCTCTGTTTTCAGGGTGTTAACGATATGCAGGAAGTAATCCCGCTTGAATTCTTCAGCCAGTACTCCTTTCCAGCCCTGTTCGATCTTGACGTCCATGCAATGGCGGGTTTGGTGCAAACTATGAAAAAAATTATCTTTGTCAGAATTCGGTTCCGTAGCTCAGTTGGATAGAGCAACAGCCTTCTAAGCTGTGGGTCTCGCGTTCGAATCGCGACGGAATCACCAGGAAGCTGTCTCCAAATGGAGGCGGCTTTTTTATTGACAGAAATTGATTGAAGTACTCGGTCTTGGACGTCAAAGACCAAATTCGTATTTTAAATAAGATAACGCCTCCACATATTTCTATTTCAGGAAATAACTGAATGTATTACTTTTGTTACTTCAGTTTTCGCATATGAACATTCTTTAGTCAGGCGGCCTTGCCTCCTGCATCCTCAGACCTTCCCCCTCCAGCCTGCTTTAGCAGCTGTGCTTGGTTCTATTTACCTGATTAAAGAATAATGCATGCATTCTCTTACGATAAAAGAAAAATTCAGTTCATTCTACAAAGTGGTGATCGCCTCATTGAAAGGTGAGGAACACGATTATACCCAGGGCAGTATCCCTAAGGCGGTTATCCTGCTTGCGATTCCCATGATGCTCGAGATGAGCATGGAAAGTGTTTTTGCACTCGTCGATATTTACTTCGTCAGCCACCTTGGCAAGCACGCTACCTCAACAGTTGGGCTCACGGAGTCCGTGATCACTATTGTTTATTCACTTGCCATCGGTATGAGTATGGCTGCAACGGCCATGGTAGCCAGAAGGGTGGGCGAGAAAAATCCGGAAGCTGCTGCCCGATCTGGAGCCCAGGCCATCTTGCTTGCGGTGGGCTTTACGGTAGTGCTTGGCATCATCGGTTTTATTTATGCAGGCGAGATCCTTGCCCTGATGGGCGCCGAGCCCGAAGCCATTCAGGTGGGTGTAAACTACACCAGAATCCTCATGGCCGGTAGTTTGTCTATCATGCTGCTCTTCCTTATCAATGGCATATTCCGTGGGGCAGGAGACGCCATGATGGCCATGAAAAGCTTGTGGTTGGCGAATATCTGCAATATCATTCTCTGTCCTGTATTGATCCGTGGCCTGGGACCCATTCCTGCATTCGGCGTTGCTGGTGCAGCCATGGCCACTACCTTGGGAAGAACCATTGGTGTGCTGTATCAGCTTTACCATTTATTTAAAGGCGGTAGTTCCCTGCGGATGCGGCTCAGTCATTTTTTGCCAGACCTGCAGTTGATGAAGCAGGTGGTGAACATCGCCCTACCGGGCGTTTTACAGTTTATCATCGGCTCAGGATCCTGGATCATCCTGGCCAGCCTGGTTGTAAACACCGGCCAGAGCGATGCCTCTGCCGGATATCAGATAGCAATTCGGATCGTGATGTTTTTCATCCTGCCTGCCTGGGGCATGAGCAATGCGGCAGCAACCCTGGTGGGACAAAACCTCGGGGCGAAAAACCCCGATCGGGCAGAAACTTCCGTGAAGATCACAGCCAAATACAACACCATCTTCATGCTGGTGGTATCGTTGATCTTTTTGGCGCTTGCTGAACCAATTGTTTCATTCTTTACACAAGAACCCATAGTAGCCGGGTACGCTGTACTTGCTTTGCGCATTATGGCTTCCGGATACGTGTTCTATGGATTGGGTATGGTGATGATGAATGCTTTCAATGGTGCCGGGGATACCAAAACACCTACGTATATCAATATTTTTGGATTCTGGTTGTTTCAGATCCCGATGGCTTACATCATGGCCAAAACCTTTGGCTGGGGGCCTGTGGGTGTGTTCATTGCCATTCCGGTTTCAGAAACCATGATAGCTATTGTAGCTTGGTCTATTTTCCGAAAAGGACGATGGAAAAAAGTGGAGGTCTGATGCTGCGATATTGCATTATCTTGTGCCCCATTCATTGAAAATCAATTCAGATATGAGAATTCTGCTGGCTCTATGTTTTGTGCTGTTACTGGGTTCCTGTAAGAAGGAGGAAGATACTTCAGCGATACCTACCTGGACCATTGAAGGCAAGGCCATCACTGCGCAAGTATTTCTGTTGGGGACCAATGACGTGCGATGGTATGATGTGACGGACCCTACAAACGCAGCCTCGGTCAACTTCATAACCGTACAATTTAGTCGCATACTCCCGCAGGTTGCCGGCACCTATGATATCGGAGGAACAGGGACAACAACTACATATATCAAAGCCATGAATGTGGTGAATAATGCCAACTCACCCAGCGTGCAACCGTATTTGTTTGATGCATCCAGTAAAGTGGGAACTGCATCCCTGACGGTCAATAATGGGAGAAGGTTCCTTACTTTCAGTAATGTCACTGTGAAGAAACTGAATGCAAGTGGACAACAAATTGGAACCGCAACGCTTTCCGTGAATTTTCTTGAATTCTAAAAGAAGCTATTGGCTAATGGCTATTAGCTACTTTTCATTATCAGGTCAAACAATTGCTCATAATCCTTTTCCGCTAGTTGAAGCTGTTGCGAAGTCGATTGGTACTTTTTCTCTGTCTCCTTAAATTTCACTTTATCCAGATAAATGCCGGGGTCTGCTAACAAGGCCTCGGCTTTTTTTAGCTCTTCTTGAAGGTTAGCCACCAGGCCTTCCGCATCGGCAAACCTTTTTTGCAGTTTCTTTTCCTCAGCCTGTTTTGTTTTATCGATGGGCTCGTTCTTTTTCTTTTCATCCTTCACTTCTTTCACTTCCTTCTTGGCCGGAACCGCAGTGGCTGAAGGCTGTTTAGTACTCATTCTGGCCTTCCATTCCACATACTCGTCATAACCACCCTTGAATTCCTTGATCTTACCATCTTCAATTTCCCAGATCTTGTTTGCCGTCTTCGAAATAAAGTACCGATCATGGCTTACCAGAATAATACTGCCTTCATATTTGTTCAGCGCTTCAATCAATAATTCCACAGAATGCAGATCCAGGTGGTTGGTAGGTTCATCCAGCATGAGGAAGTTGGCCTTGCTCACAATGGTCTTTGCGAGGGCCACCCTTGCTTTCTCTCCTCCGCTTAATACACGGATTTTTTTGTCGGCATCATCCCCACTAAAAAGAAAACATCCTAATAAAGTACGGAGCTCAAGTTCTGTCTTCTTGCTGCCGCACTCTTTCATTTCATCCAGAATGGTATTATTGACATTCAGTGCTTCCAGCTGATGCTGGGCATAAAAACTCTCGTCAACATTATGCCCCCAGATCCTTTCACCATCACAGGTCTCTGTGCCGGCAATGATCCTCAGCAGGGTTGATTTACCCTTGCCATTCGCCCCGATCAGAGCAATTTTATCTCCCCGGTCTATCTCCGCGCCGGTCTCTTCAACAATTCTAAGATTTCCGTAAAGTTTAGTGACGTCTTTCAAGGTACAGATCACCCTTCCCGGAATTTTATCCACCTGGAAGTTGATGCGGATCGATGGCCGCTCTATATTGACATCTTCCAGCTTATCCAGTTTTTCCAATCGTTTCACGATGCTCTGCGCCTGCGCGGCCTTGGATGCCTTGGCTTTGAATCGCTCGATAAAGCGCTCCTGCTGACGGATATAGTCCTGCTGGTTGTCGTAGGCTTTTTGGGCCAGATCAATCCTTATCGCTTTTTCTTTTTCGTAATAATCATAATTGCCAGCGTAGATGTGTAACTCTTTCTGATAAAGTTCTACGATCTTCGTAACCATCCTGTTCAGAAAGTACTTATCATGGCTCACAATGACCACAGAACCCTGGTAATGCTGCAGATATTTTTCCAGCCATTCAATGGAGGGCAGATCAAGGTGGTTGGTAGGTTCGTCAAGCAAAAGCAGGTCAGGCGCCTGTAGGATCATTTTCGCCAGCAAGACGCGCATGCGCCATCCGCCACTGAATTCCCGGTAAGGTCTTTGCAGATCGGCATTCGCAAAACCAAGGCCCTGAAGTACTTCCTCGGTCCGGTGATGGATGGTATATCCGCCCAGTAACTCCAACTCGTGCAGCTTATCGGTATAAACGATCAGCCTATCGTCATCATGGTTGGCCTCCAGTTCCTTGCCCAACTTCTCAATTTCCAATTCCAATTTCAGGATCTCTTCAAACGCGCCCAGTGCAACCTGAAGAATAGATTCGTTAGTATCAAAACTCAAAAGGTCCTGGTGCAGATACCCGATCCTGATCCCCCTGCTTTTTTCCACAGTACCGCTAGACGGTGAGTAACCACCAGACAGCAGTTTAAGTATGGTAGATTTCCCGGTTCCATTGTATCCGATCAACCCAATCCGTTCATTGGGTTGTATATGCCAGGTAGTGTCTTCAATGATCACCCTGGCGCCAAATTCAAAAGTCACATCTTGTAATCCTGCTAGCATGAATACTTGTATTGCTCAACAAAGCTGCAAAGGTAATGTTATCTTTGCTCTATATCAGATGAATATGAAGTATGCTTTGATGGGTTTTGCAGGGTTGATAATTCTGACAGCCTGCAACCAGAAGAATAGCGGCAAGTCAGAAACAAATGCTTCATCCCTTCCCGCGAAGGCGGTAAATGTGGTGACGGGTTCGGGGGTCAAAGCTTCATCAATTACCATGGCAGCAGCCTATTTCCAATTGGCCGGGGCGTTAGTGAACTGGGACACAACGGGCGCAAACCAGGCAGCAGTTTTTCTTGCCGCCGCTGCTGACAGCATTGATTTTACAGGTACAACAGATTCCGCACTAGTCAAAACCATCCAGGATCTTGCCGGCACCATACGCTCGGAATCTCTGGCACTTGCAGGAGAGACAGATATCAAAGAGAAACGACGTGAGTTCAGTATGATTACCGATAACCTGTTTCCTTTGCTTCAAGCCGTGCAGTACAATGATCAGAAACTCTATTACCAGGTGTGTCCAATGGCTTTCAACGATAACGACTCTGCATTCTGGATCAGTGATAAATCTGAAATCGTCAATCCCTATCTCGGTACCAAACATCCCAAATATGCTTCAGGTATGTTGCATTGTGGTGAGGTGGTAGATTCTATACATTTTGCCAAATAACCTATGAAGCAATTATTATCTGTGGCCCTGGTGATGTTGTTTACTTATGCCGGCTTTGGTCAGCAGAAGTATACCCTGAGCGGCTATGTCAGGGATTCGCTTTCCCGTGAAACCCTTATCGGTGCATCTGTTTCCATCAAGGGTGAATCCAAAGGCGTGAACAGCAATACCTACGGCTTTTATTCCATCACACTGGCCGAAGGCGAATATACCGTGGTGGCCAGTTTTGTAGGGTATCTTCCCATAGAACTGCCCGTGTCCCTGCATGGTAATGCTGACCTGGATATCGCACTTTTGGCAAAATCATCTTTGTCGCAGGAAATCGTCATCTCCTCCAAACGAAGAGATGGCAACATAAAGAATGCCCAAATGGGCAAACTGGAATTGTCCATGAACAAGATCAGATCCCTTCCCGTGATTTTCGGGGAGGTTGACCCCCTTAAGGCGCTACAGTTGTTGCCTGGTGTGCGTAATGCCGGAGAAGGTAACAGCGGACTTTATGTAAGAGGAGGTGGGCCAGACCAAAATTTAATCTTACTGGATGACGCAGTTGTGTACAATCCCGGCCACCTCTTCGGCTTCTTTTCAGTATTTAACGGCGATGCCATCAAAAATGTTAGCCTGGTTAAAGGCGGGATGCCCGCGCAATATGGTGGCAGATTGAGTTCTGTTTTGGATATTTCGATGAAGGATGGAAACATGCAAGATTATCATGTTGAGGGAGGCATCGGCACCATCTCTTCCCGCTTCACGTTGGAAGGCCCCATCGCCAAAGACAAGGCTTCCTTCATGCTGTCGGGTCGTCGCACTTATGTGGATATCCTTGCAAAGCCTTTTGTGCCGAAGACCAGTTCCTTTTATGGATCAGGGTATTTTTTCTACGATATGAATATGAAGATGAACTATATCATCTCTAAAAAAGACAGGCTCTACCTATCCGGTTATTTTGGCAGAGATGTTTTTGATTTCCGCAACAGTGCCCGTTCCCTGGATATCGGTATTCCCTGGGGAAATAGTACCGGGACTTTGAGATGGAACCACGTTTTCAGCAGGAAGCTGTTTGCCAACACAACCGTATTATATAACGACTACAAATTTTCATTCTCTGCAAAGCAGGATAATTTTGATGTGACCCTTAACAGTGGTATCAGGGACATCGGTGTTAAATCAGACATCGATTTTTATGCCTCCACGAAGCACAAACTGAAATTTGGCGGACAGTATACTTTTCATCGATTTACACCGTCTGTTGTTACAGGTCAGCAGGATACTGTTGTGTTTGAACCCAATAATGCGCAGGCCAAATTTGCGCATGAAATTGGGGTGTATGTGCAGGACGACTGGGACATCTCGGACAAGATAAAAGTAAACGCAGGACTGCGTTTCAGCGGATTTCAACAAATTGGTGCATACACTGCATATGAACGCGATGCGGATGGCAATAAACTGGATAGTACAGTTTATGGCAGGGGGCAGAAAGTGCAGAACTATGGTGGACTGGAACCAAGATTCACCATTCGTTATGCCCTCAATGATCAATCCTCAATTAAAGGTTCCGTTAGCCGGAACCTGCAGTATATACACCTTGTATCCAATACGGGTACTTCATTGCCTACGGATGTTTGGGTACCGAGTACCCTTCGCGTAAAACCACAGATCAGCTGGCAGTATGCCGCAGGATATTTCAGGAACTTCAGCGATAATATGTTTGAAACATCTGTGGAACTTTATTATAAACAGATGGATAACCAAATTGAATACAAAGAGGGATACACACCTTCCATCCGGGATCCGGAAGAAGAGTTTGTGTTTGGGAAGGGCTGGAGTTATGGTGCCGAGTTTTACATCAACAAAGCCAGAGGTAAACTGACGGGTTGGATCGGCTATACGTTGAGTTACACATGGCGGCAGTTTCCAAACCTGAATGAGGGAAAAAAGTATCCTGCGAAGTATGACCGTAGACATGATCTTTCTGTGGTTGGTATTTACGAATTGAATCCAAAGTGGAAAATGTCGGCCGTGTTTGTATATGCCACTGGTAATGCCTTAACCCTCCCTGAACGGTTTTACCTGGTGGAGGGCGTTTTGGCGCAGCAATTCAGTTCCATCAATCAATACCGGTTGGATCCTTATCACAGGATTGATTTTTCAGCAACTTATACGCCCAAGCCTTATTCCCAAAAGAAATTTAAGAGCAGTTGGGTGTTTTCGATCTACAATGTATACAGCCGGATGAACCCATACTTCATCTATTTTGACCAGGAAGGCAGTGCGCTGGATGGCACGCTGCAAGTGCAGGCCAAGCAGGTTTCCCTGTTCCCGATCATCCCGTCTGTGACCTGGAATTTCAAGTTTTGATTGTTCAGCCTGAATTGTACCTTCATGACCTAAACCAACTGTCATGAGAATCTTGGGTACGATGCTGATCAGCACAGCAATCTCTTTCTGTGCAATGGCGCAAACAACCGTTCGTCTGGAAAAGATCGATGAAGCTACCATCGCCAGGATCAAAACGGAAGGCATGAGCAATTCAAAAGTGATGAATCATGCTTTCTACCTCACAGATGTAGCTGGTCCCCGCCTCACCAATTCTCCCGGATACAAACGTGCTGCGGAATGGGCAGTTAAGCAATTGAAGGCTTGGGGGATAGACAATGCCCATTTGGAAGCATGGGGTGAGTTTGGAAAAAGTTGGAATCTCGAAAAATCATATGTAGCGATGACGGCGCCGTATTATCGTCCGCTGATCGCATTTCCCAAAACATGGACCAAGGGAACCAATGGCATGAAGTCCGTAGAACTGCTGATGATCGACCCCGCCGATTCCGGAAAATTAGAATCGCTGAGAGCAAAGATGAAAGGCCGAATGGTGATCTTCGGGAGGGATGATGTATATAAACAAAGTTTCAAGGCGGATGCGGCCCGATATACCGATGAAGAGCTCGCGAAGATGGCTGAATTTACCCCACGCCCGGCAGATACTGCCGCGCAACGGCAGCAACGCGAGGCCTTCATGCGCAACACGGGCGGCACACAGGGCTTCATGAATAAATTAAGAGCTATGGCAGAGCAGGAAGGTGCTTTGGGGATGTTCTCTGTTAACCCGAGAGGGCATGATGGAACCATCTTTGTACAAGGTTCTACCCGTAATGCGCAGCATAAAGACTCTGCGGATGCGATGACGGATATCGTACTAAGCACAGAAGACTATATGAGTCTTTGCAGACTTAGCAAAGCGGGTGTTCCCGTTAAGTTAGACGTGGATGTACAAGTGACGAGTAGTAAAGCAGAAGTTACTTCCTACAATGTTGTAGCAGAAATTCCCGGCACGGATCCGAAACTGAAGGATGAGATCGTGATGCTGGGTGCGCACCTGGACAGTTGGCAGGGTTCAACGGGTGCCACCGACAATGCTGCGGGATCGGCGTCCATGATGGAGGCTATTCGGATTATTAAGCAATTGGGCATCAAACCTCGACGCACCATCCGCATTGCGCTTTGGAGCGGTGAAGAACAGGGATTGCTGGGATCCAGAGCTTATGTGAAAAATACATTTGGCGATGCAAAAACACCACTGGCGCCACATGAGAAATTCTCCTGTTATTTTAATATCGATAATGGAACCGGAAAAGTTCGTGGTATCTATGCGCAAGGCAGTGAAGAGGCCGCAGCTATTTTTAAAGAGTGGTTTGTGCCTTTTAAAGAGCTTGGAGCCTCAACAGTCACATTGAACAACACCGGATCAACAGATCATATCTCTTTCCAGAATGCCGGCTTACCTGGCTTTCAATTTATCCAGGATCCCATCGAGTACAGTACCCGCACCCATCATACAACCATGGATAGTTATGATCACCTGATTGAAGAAGACCTGAAACAGATTTCAACAATTGTTGCTGCGTTTGTTTACAATGCAGCCATGCGAGATGATAAAATGCCAAGAAAAAAATAGCTAATTGCAAATAGCTAATAGCATAATATGATTGCAGCAATATTACTTGGGATAGGTCTCAGTGCTAGTGCAGGATACCGGGTGTTTATTCCCCTGTTGATCGCGTCTGTTGCCGGAAAGCTTGGATGGATACCATTGACGGACCATTTCCAGTGGATGGGCAGCTCGTATTCACTGATTTGTTTCGGGACGGCTGCTGTGGTAGAGATCGCAGCTTATTATATTCCGTTGGTTGATAATCTGCTGGATACGATAACTACGCCACTGGCGCTGGTTGCCGGCACATTGCTCACAACATCTGTTTTGCCCATTGATCAGGATCTGCTGAAATGGGTTACAGGGATCATGGTAGGTGGGGGAAGTGCCGGTATCATCCAAATGGGGACATCTATATTGAGGCTTACTTCCACCAAAACAACGGCTGGCGCAGGAAATCCTGTTGTGGCCACAGCCGAGCACGGACTGGCACTGGGTCAATCCGTAATGGCCATTGCGTTACCCGTGATCACCGGAATTCTTGTCTTGGTATTTTTACTTTTTCTATTGAGTAAGCTCTTACGTCTACGACGTTAAACATTGCCACATTACCGCACTGCCACATTGCCGCATTATCTTATCGTTGCATTCGCCATCCTGAACCTGACAGTTCCTGAGGTTTGTTCAGAAGAGGAAATATTCACTTCATATCTTTTACCCGCCACCGTTACAATCATCAATGCGGTATTGGGCGGAATAGTTCCAAGGTTTTCTGCAAACATCACTAACTCATTATCCTCTTTGTTCGGATCAAGCGTTATCTGGATGGAGATGGGTTCAGTACTCAGGCGTTGCCTGGATACCATCAGTTTTCCGTTATAGAACACACTGATGGTATCCCCGTCTATCTGACCGTTATCATAGAGATCTACCCGGAAACTATTGGCTTCAACTTCAACGGTTTTGATCACTTGCTTGCTGCGCATGTTCAATTTGGTTGTGGTCTGCTGAATGGTAGACGGCGCCTTTGGTTTTTCAATGCTGGGTAGATTTTTTTCGATAGTCTCTGGTTTTTTGGTGACTTCCGCTACTGGCGGCGTTGTTGTTTTTGGCGTTGCCGATTTTGCTGTAGTGCTCGTCTTAGGTGCAGGTGTAGTTGTCTTCACGGTGCTGCCCGTCTTTGATGCAGGTGTTGTTGTCTTTGAAGTGCTGCCGTTCTTAGGTGCAGGCGTTGTAGTCTTCGCCGTTCCCGTGCTGTTTTTGGGATTGCTTCTGGAAGCCGTTGAAGGCGGTGTGGTTTTTGGAACCACTTTAACCAGTGCTTTGCGTTCAAGTTCTGTAGCACCGGTACCACAGTTATCTTGTGGCCTCGCCGGTTTCCATTTCCCAACCAATACCTCCCTGCTATCCGTTCCTTTCATATAAGTCAGCGAGTGGATCTGAAGACAATCGAGAAAATCGGGCGGTGTATTAGCCTTTACTTTTTCAACTTCGGTTACTTCCAGCGATTTGCTTTTTTTGTCGTAACTGCCCGTTAACCGGCAGATCACATAGTACCGTTTTTCATAGCCTGCGAAATAGGTATATGAATACCCTGACACCTGGGTGCCTTTGACTTCCAACTCAAGGACATACTGCGTTTGGCCATTCGCGTCAGGCCTTCCGCCACTATTAAAACCGCCCTTCCACTGACCACTGATGGATTGTCCATCTGCCTTCCCCAACAGCAAAAACAGGACGGCCAGCAGTACAAATCGTTTCATAACGGCAAATTATCATCAATTACGGTCACTGGAGACAAAAACATCGTTAAATTTGCAACCCCGGAGAAACTGCTAACAGCAAATAGCTAGTAGCTAATAGCTCCCAGCCGAAAAAGATGATTAAAATTACTTTTCCTGACGGTGCCGTCAGGGAATACCAGGAAGGTGTAACAGGAATGGAAGTCGCCAGGTCCATTTCAGAAGGATTGGCCAGAAAGGTCCTGGCCGTTAAGATCAACGGTGAAGTGTGGGATGCGAGCCGCCCGCTGACCAGCGATGCTACGATTAACCTCCTCAGTTGGGACGATGCTGATGGTAAATCAACCTTTTGGCATTCGTCTGCCCACTTGCTTGCTGAAGCCGTTGAATCCATCTACCCGGGTGTTAAATTCTGGGTAGGTCCACCCATTGAGAAAGGGTTTTATTACGATATGGACCTCGGTGGTACTTCGGTTTCGGAAGATCAGCTGAGAGACATCGAGAAAAAAATGATTGAACTTTCCCGCCAGGGGAATGCCTATATCCGGAAGGAAGTGCCCAAAGCAGAGGCCATCCAATATTTCTCCGAAAAAGGAGATGAGTACAAGCTGGATCTCTTGCAAGGTTTGAATGACGGACAAATCACGTTCTACACGCAGGGTAATTTCACGGATCTCTGTCGCGGCCCGCATATTCCTAATACTGGTTTGATCAAGGCCATCAAGCTCACCAGCGTTGCCGGTGCGTATTGGAAAGGCGATGAGAAAAACAAGATGCTCACCCGTGTGTACGGCGTAACCTTCCCTAACCAGAAAGAGCTGGATGAGTACCTGCTGATGCTTGAAGAGGCAAAGAAAAGGGATCATCGCAAACTTGGTAAGGAGCTGGGGATATTCACAATGGATGACGATGTAGGGCCTGGTCTTCCCCTTTGGATGCCTAATGGTACCATCATCATTGAGGAGTTGGAAAAACTCGCTAAAGAAACAGAACAGGCCGCAGGATATAAGCGCGTAGTTACGCCACACATTGCCAAGGAGAGCTTGTATCTGACCTCTGGCCACCTGCCTTACTACCAGGACAGCATGTATCCTCCAATGGAGCTGGATGGGCAGAAGTATTATCTCAAGGCGATGAACTGTCCGCACCACCACAAGATCTTTGCCGCGGAATCTCGCAGCTATAAAGAGCTGCCATTACGCCTTGCTGAATATGGAACCTGTTACAGGTATGAGCAGAGCGGTGAATTGTTTGGGCTGATGCGGGTGCGTTGCCTTCACATGAATGATGCACATATCTATTGCACCAAGGAACAGTTTTACGAAGAGTTCAAAGCAGTGAACGATATGTACCTGAAGTATTTTAAGATCTTCGGGGTAGATAAATATGTGATGCGACTCAGTTTGCATGACCCAAAGAAACTGGGCCAGAAATATGTGGACGAGGCAGAACTATGGCAGGAGACGGAGGCCCTCGTACGGGATGTCCTGATCCGCACCAACACGCCATTTGTGGAAGTGCAGGATGAAGCGGCTTTTTATGGACCAAAGATCGATGTGCAGATCTGGAGTGCCATCGGACGGGAATTCACCCTTGCTACCAACCAGGTGGATTTTGCACAGGGAAGGCGTTTTCAGCTGAATTTTACCAATAAAGAGAACCAGGCTGAAACGCCATTGATCATTCACCGGGCGCCATTGGGGACCCATGAACGGTTCATCGGCTTCCTGCTGGAACACTATGCAGGGAAATTCCCTACCTGGCTGTCACCGTTACAAGTGAAGATCCTCCCGATCAGTGATAAGTTTGCAGACTACGGAAAAGAAGTGCTGGCGCTGCTCCTAAAAGCGGGTATCCGTGCAGAAATGGACGATAGAAACGAAAAAATCGGGAAGAAAATCCGGGATACAGAACTGATGAAAGTGCCTTATATGTTCGTCATCGGGGAGAAGGAAATGAACGAAAGAAAGGTGGCGGTACGTAAACAAGGCGCTGGAGATCAGGGTGCAATGGGCATTTCCGAAATAATTAGTAATTTGAAGCTCGAAATTGAAGAACGGCAATAATCATTTGAATCAATAAAATCAAGCATCGCTTATCACTCCAGTTGCCGGCTGTGACATAAGCACAATCATTTATGGCATTACCAAACAGGTCATTTGGTGGACGAGGTAGGTTCGTACCACGTAGGGAGGCCGAACACAGGATCAACCATTTCATCCGCGTACCCCAGGTAAGGCTGGTGGGCGACAATGTTGAAGTTGGGGTTTATTCCGTTCAGGACGCGATGCGAATCGCTCAACAACAACAACTCGATCTGGTGGAGATCTCGCCCAATGCAGATCCCCCCGTTTGTAAAGTGGTTGATTACAATAAGTTCCTTTACGACAAGAAGAAGAAGGAAAAGGAAATGAAGGCCAAGTCGAAGGCCGCAGAAGTAAAGGAGATCCGTTTCACGCCAGGAACGGATGATCATGATTTCGACTTCAAAGCCAAGCATGCAGAAAACTTCCTAAAAGACGGAAACAAAGTAAAAGCATATGTACAGTTCAAGGGCCGTGCCATCATGTTCAAAGAACGTGGTGAACTGGTGCTGTTGAAATTTGCAGAGCGTCTTGCGGAATTTGGCCAGCCGGAAGGTCTTCCCAAATTGGAAGGCAAAAGGATGCTGATGGTCATCGCACCTAAAGGGCAGAAGAAAAAGGCCGCTGCGGCAAAAGAAGCCTGAGGTGGAAAACAGATATACAATCATACTGTAATACAGAAAATCTGCAGTGGGATCCCGGAGAGTCGGGATCCTTTTTAGTTTGCCCGGCTACCTGGATTCCAACTCCTGAATGCCTGTATTACTGTATGATTGAATGTCTGATTTCCAACTAAAACTCTTTCTGCTTCCATTTCCCACTTCGCAGGTAAAGGAAAGACAAAGTGAAAATTGATGTCCAATAAATCCATTCAGATCCCCAGCCCCAGGTGATCCCCAACTGGAATTTTTCCATTACCAGGTACACGTAAAGGGAATATAAAATGATAGTAAAGAATTCAATGGCAAGATTCACCTTGGTGTTTCCCGTGCCAATCACTGCATTCAAACAGATGGTGGCAAAAGACATCAGAATCAAGGCTAAGGAAACAACCCTGAGCACCGGTAAGCCATGCTGGATAAAGTTTTCATCGGTATTAAAAATACTCAGTACCTGTCTGTCAAAAATATTCAGCAATGCACAAACCACTATTGCAATACCCGAGCTGATAGAAACAATCCGCAGCACGAGCTTCGGAACTTCTTCGTGCCTTTTCTGACCGATGATATTGCTGACCATGGTACTGCTGGTGGCCGCAAAGGCCCAGGTGCTGACGCCGAACAACCCGAAAATATTACGCATGGTGTTGGACACCGCCAGGTCATCAGGATGTGTTGCATTACGTTCGATCAGGATGAAGAAGAATTCCCAGCTGATGATGCTGATGGCATACTGAAAAATAAGGGGCGAAGACTGCACCAGTAAAAGGCGTGTGGCTTCTTTATCAAAACCGACCTTATTGTATAGGTGAAATCTTTTCCCGAAGCCTTTCAGATGGATAACGCCTAAAACAACCAGCATACCGGTAGCCTCGGCAATCACGGAAGCATACGCAGCCCCATTGAATCCCAATTCGGGCATGCCCAGGTTTCCAAAGATCAATCCATAGTCAAGAACAATGTTGGTCAAGGTTTCTGCAAGGGTACCTATGACAAGGAATCTACTCTGGTTGGTGCCTACCAGCAGGGCATTACGCATCTGGTAGATGTACAAAAAGGGGAGACCCCAGATCCGGATTTTCAGGAAAGAAATGATCCGTTCTTTGTCGTCAGGATTACGCAACACATTTTCAAAGATCCATGGCGCAATGAACCAGGTAATGAGGATACCAATGAGGGCAATGCCCATGGCCACACGGATTCCCTGAGAGAATAATTTACCGATTTCTTCCGGTCGATTTTCACCCGCACGTCGGGCGATCAAAGCCTGCAGTCCATTGTTTAGGCCATACCCGATGGCGCCAAAAATGAGGTAATACACACCCGTGACACCGGCAGCCCCGAGTTCAGATTTGCCCAACCAACCCAGAAAAATATTATTGGTGAAGAAGTTGATCTGCGGAACAAGGATAGATGCAGAAATGGGAAGGGCAAGTTTCAGAATATGAGCCCTGGTAATACCCATGCGGAGGTCCATCGATCCACTGTTATTTCCAGCCATAAAGGCTGCAAACCTACGCCTTTACCCGCAGAAAAACCGTATTTTGCGATAGCAACTGCCCTTCCGGGTGGCCCATCAAAAACAACAACGTGCATCCAACTTTTCAAGTAACGCCCCAGCAAACAAGGACGCTGCAGTTTGACCAGTGCAGGTTGATCATCGATGCGGGGAACAACCATTTTTGTTTTGCCGTTCAGATCATCGATACTAAAGAGTTTGTGGGGCTTGAGTATTATCAGTTCAAGGAACACCACCAGGAAGGTATCTCGCAGTTACTGACAAACCATACCCTCCTACAAATGAATTATGCGATCGTCAACATCTTTTATCACGGCGCTGGCGGTTTGCTGATCCCGGATGTGTTTTTTTCTTCTGACCATGCAGGGGAATGGCTCGAGAAAGTAAATGGTGACCTCCATGGGGGATTTCCCATGCTTGACGATGTTCCTGAAATCAAGGCGCGCTATGTGTACGGAAGCATCGAAGGCATGCATGAAATGCTTACTGAAAAATTTCCAAATGCTTCATTTTCACATTTTAATACGGGCTGGATCAAAAAAAAGTTCAGGAAAACCCAAATGCCAACGGTGATGGAACTGGCCCTGTATCCTTCCCATATGGTGGTGGCCCTTTGGAAGGATGAACAACTGCAACTGATCCAGCATTATGAGTACGATACCCCCGAAGATGTGGCCTGGTGGCTGTTAAATCTGAATAACCAATGGGAACTGAACCAGGAAACCTTACCGATATTGATCAGTGGACTGGTGGAAACACAAAGTCCGATGTATGCCGAAGTGAAGAAGTATTTTATGCAGGTAGAACTGGATACTCGGCCGGTTGAGTTTCAATACGATTTCGCCTTCGATAATTATCCACAGCATTTTTTCTCACCCATTTTCTTTCTGGCTTTATGCGAATCATAGGAGGTGAATGGGGTGGAAGGCGCATCAATCCTCCCGGGAATATGCCGTTTACGAGGCCAACAACAGATATTGCGAAAGAAGGGCTGTTCAATGTCATCCAGAATAATCTCGATATTACAGCTTGTGATACACTGGACCTGTTTGGAGGTACCGGCGCCATCAGTTATGAATTGGCATCCAGGGGAGCGGCCGCGTTGACAATAGTAGAAAAGGATCCCGCGATGTTTGATTTTATCAAAAAAACATCGTCTTCTTTGAGAATGGAACGTGCGAAACTGATCAAGATGGATGTTTTCAGATTTCTGGAAACTTGTTCTGAGCAGTACGATCTGATTTTCGCAGGTCCTCCTTATGCGTTAAACACCATCGATGATCTTCCGAGAGTCATTTTTGACAAAGGACTTTTGAAAGATGGCGGTTGGTTTATTCTGGAACATACCCCCCGCAACGATTATAAGACCTTCACTGGTTACAGGACCGAGCGTAAATATGGAACCACCATCTTCACCATTTTTGTTAACCAGCCTGCATGAAACCGATCTTTATTACAGGAATAGGCACGGACGTGGGTAAAACCCTCGTGAGTGCCATTGTAACGGAAGCCCTTCAGGCATATTATTGGAAACCCGTTCAGGCCGGGTTTGACCAGGGGACCGATGCAAATTATATAAGGTCCATGCTGGCCAACGCACAAAGCAGGATTGTTTCCGAGGTTTACACCCTTCGCATGCCGGCGTCACCACATATTGCGGCCCGGGAAGAAAAGATAACCATACAAAAGGAGCGCATTCTGGAAACATATCGTCAATTGCCTGATGAAAACGGTTATCTGGTCATTGAAGGTGCCGGGGGATTATTGGTGCCTTTGGCGGAAGATTACTTTGTGGCTGATCTGATCAGGGATCTGGAAGCCCGCGTGGTGATTGTCAGCAGGAATTACCTCGGCAGTATCAACCACTCGTTGCTCACCGCAAAAGTACTGAACGATATGGGTGCTGACGTGGCGGGCTGGATATTTAATGATCAGTATCTTCAATACGAAGAGGAAATCGTACAATGGAGTGGATACCCCAGGATTGGCTCCGTTCCCCGGGCCGCTTTACTAGACAGGTCATTTGTGAAGGAACAAGCAAGCCGCATTGCACCGGCCCTGAAACAGATGCTATGACAAAGAAAGAGGCAAGGCAATATTTCAGGTGTAAACGTGCAGAGATCAACACTGCACAAATGGCGAAATGGAAGGATCAGATCCTGATCCAATTTCAAAAGGCGGAACTGCCATTTCTCAATTCGGTACATCATTTTTTGTCCATCGAAGAAAAAAAAGAACCCGATCCGAAACCGCTGATTCGGTATCTTGAATTTACGAATCCCGGAATGCGGATCATCGTTCCAAAAGTTGTGGATATTGAGACCATGGTGCATGTTTTGGTCAACGATCACACCGAATATGGAGAAAACGAGTTGGGTATTCTGGAACCGGTGGAAGGCGAATTGGTTGATCCGATTGACCTTGATCTTGTATTTGTGCCTTTACTTGCTTTTGATGAGGAGGGGAACCGCGTGGGATATGGAAAAGGCTACTATGATCGATTTCTGACAGCATGCCGGCCTGATGTAATCAAAGTTGGCTTATCATTTTTTCCTCCGATTGGGAAAATAGAGGATACAGACACCTGGGATATTCCATTGACCTATTGTATAACACCTGAACGGATTTATGAATTTTAATACTTTTTTTCTACGCAGTTTCCGGATCCTTTTGCTTCCGTTTGCCATTTTATATGGCCTCATTCTGCGTGTGCGGAATTTTATGTATGATCAACATTGGCTGAGGTCCACATCGTTTAATCTACCCATCATCAATGTCGGCAATTTAAGCGTTGGCGGTACTGGAAAAAGTCCGATGGTTGACTACCTCGTAAACATGCTGAAACAGCAATACCGGTTAGGGACCATCAGCAGGGGATACAAAAGGCGTTCCGAGGGATATCTTCTGGCAAACGATACAACTACCGCAGTTGAAATTGGCGACGAGCCCATGCAGTTTCACCTCAGACATCCTGACATTGCCGTGGCAGTGGGGGAGGAGAGAATCGTGGCCGTTCCGCAGTTGCTCTATGATAGGCCAGAGACCCAACTGATCATTTTGGACGATGCTTTTCAGCATCGCGCGATCACACCGGGTTTCAATATCTTACTGACAGACTACAGCAATCTCTATACCCGGGATTTTTACCTTCCAACCGGGGATCTTCGGGACAATCTATCCAGTGCGGCAAGAGCGCAGATCATCATCGTGACCAAATGCCCACGGGACCTGGGTGAAACGGAAAAACAGCAAATTATACAGGAACTCAAACCACTCCCGCACCAGACGGTTTTATTCACTTGCATCCACTACGGCAGGTTATATCATATTGTAAGTCAAAGTCCAAGCGACTTGTCTAAAGAAGCAGAGATCCTCCTGGTGTGCGGGATTGCCAATCCGGGACCATTGACAAAATTCATTGAAGAAAACAGCAGTTCATATGAGGCTATGTTTTTCAACGACCACCATATTTTCAGTATTGATGACCTGAAAGATATATATCACCGTTATGAAAATATGCGTGGACCCGGGAAATTGATGGTCACCACCGAAAAAGATGCTGTTCGGTTGGTTAAGTTCAGGCATGAACTTAGGGACATGCCGATGTATGTACTGCCGATCTCCATTCATTTCCTCTTTGAAGGAGAGAAGGTGTTTCAGGCATTAATCAGTAATTTCATTTCAAACTTTACGGCAGCGTCAAACAGACAAACCTGATCCAGATGGCAAAAAAACAACAAGCAAAACCGAAGAAACAGAAACACCGTGCAGAAGAAGGATATGTGGGGACGCTGGATATTACCCGTTCCGGTATGGGATTCGTCATCGTTGATAACCTCCAGAAAGATATCCTCGTCAGGCCTTCTGATATCAACAGGGCTTTCCACGGTGACAAAGTACGGGTTGTCATTACAAAAGACCGGGGGAGCCGCTCTGAGGGCTTCGTTACAGAGGTTCTGGAACGTAAGCAGACAGAATACATTGGAAGGCTTGAAGCCAACAAAGACTTTGCTTTTTTCATTGCAGACGGAAGCAGAAAAGTCCCCGATTTTTATGTACCTACCCAGTCGCTTAATAATGCTAAGGATGGAGACAGGGTGGTGGTTAAATTTGTAGGGTGGAACAAGACGGACAAGAATCCGCATGGTGCCGTAGTGAGTGTGCTTGACGACAGGGATACGAACGATATGGCTATGAAAGAAATTCTTGTGGGCAGTGGGTTCCCATTGAATTTTTCCGATGACGCACTGGAAGAAGCGCACAGGCTCCCTGATATGATCAGTTCAGCAGAGATCGCCAATCGAAAAGACTTGCGGGATATCCTGACCTTTACCATTGACCCTGTTGATGCCAAGGATTTTGACGATGCCATCAGTTTTCGCAAACTCAAATCAGGTGTTTACGAAATCGGTGTGCATATTGCCGACGTGAGTCATTACCTGGAAGAAGGATCGGAACTGGATAAAGAAGCATTTGAAAGGGCAACTTCGGTATATCTGCCGGACCGGGTACTTCCCATGCTTCCGGAGAGAATATCCAATGAACTGTGTTCCCTGCGTCCGCATGAAGACAAGCTTACTTTCTCCTGTGTGTTCCAGATCACTGCCAAAGGCGAGGTTAAACAATATTGGATAGGACGTACCGCAACTCATTCCAACCATCGGTTCACTTATGAAGATGTGCAAAAGATCATTGAAACGAAGGAGGGTTTGTACAGCAGCGAGATCCTGATCCTGAATGATCTTGCCCAACATTTTAGAAAGCAACGATTCAAAAAAGGAGCCATCAACTTCTCTTCCCAGGAGGTTAGGTTTAAGCTGGATGAAGATGGAAAGCCGATTGGCATTGTGGTAAAGGAAAGCAAGCAATCCCATCAGTTGATCGAGGAATTCATGTTGCTGGCCAACAAGACCGTGGCCGAGAATGTCTCCAAGATCAAGGTGAACAAGAAGCCTGTTCCATTCCCTTATCGTGTGCATGATCAACCAGACCAGGAGAAACTATTGCCTTTTGTTGCCTTTGCGAAGAAATTCGGGTATCATTTTGATACCTCAACTCCGGATGGCATTGCCAGTTCTTTCAACGATATGTTGCAAAGGGTTGCCGGGAAACCGGAGCAGCATGTATTGGAGCAACTCGGGATTCGGACAATGGCCAAGGCCATTTATACAACCGAAAACATCGGCCACTATGGACTTTCCTTTGAACACTACTGTCATTTTACCTCACCCATTCGGCGATATCCAGACGTGATTGTACATCGGGTACTGCAGGATTGTCTGAACAACAAGCCGCAGGCCGACAAAAAAATGGCTGAGAAATGTAAGCATAGCAGTGAGCGGGAACGCGCTGCGATGGAGAGTGAGCGTGCTGCCAATAAATACAAACAGGTGGAGTTCATGAAGCAGTTTGTGGGCGAAGAGTTTGACGCGGTGGTGAGTGGTGTAGCTAGCTTCGGCTTCTGGGCAGAAACGGTTGAATATAAATGCGAAGGACTCGTGAGTGTGCAGAGCCTGCTGGATTATGACGATTTCAGGCATATGGAAGAAGACTATGCACTGGTAGGCCGGCGCAGTGGGCGCAGTTTCCGGATGGGCGATAAAGTGAGGGTGAAACTGGTTGCGGCAAATCTAACGAAGCGGCAGCTTGACTATGAGTGGGTGTTGTATGTAGAAGATACGGCAGATGGACAATCTGTAAAACCGAAACCCAAAGACAAAAAAGAAAAACAAAAAACAAAAACCAAACCGGCCGGGAAACCTACTCCATCCAGGAAGCATCGTTAATTTGCTTTTCTGACTTTTTACTAAGTATCATGTACCAATTCGAAGAACTGCAGCAGCGATTTGAAACGTATTTCAACCGTCGTCATTTTCCGGATCAGCCGAAAAGTTTGTATGATCCATGCGAGTATTTTTTAACCCTTGGGGGTAAACGCATTCGGCCTATTTTATGCATGATGGGAAACGAACTCTTTGATGAGATCGTACCCGATGCATATCAGGTAGCCAGTGCCATAGAGCTGTTCCATAATTTCACATTGATCCATGATGATATCATGGACAAGGCCCCCTTGCGGAGGGGCAAACCTACTGTGCATGCATTACATGGGGAGGCAACAGCCTTGCTTGCTGGCGATGTGGTGTTGGTGGGTGCATATGAACACCTGAACCGCATCGATCCAGGGTATATGAAATCGATTATCGCCCTTTTCAACACAACGGCAAAAGAAGTTTGTGAAGGTCAGCAACTGGATATGGATTTTGAGCAATTGAATGACCTTACGTTGGATCAGTACCTGCATATGATCACCCTGAAGACATCTGTTTTGTTGGCAGCCAGTTTACAGATGGGTGCCATCCTCGGTGGGGCGGGAGAAGGTAACCAACAGCACTTGTACGCGTTCGGTAAAAATCTGGGTATCGCTTTCCAAATCCAGGACGACTACCTGGATGCGTTTGGGGATCCGGAGAAATTTGGTAAGCAGGTTGGCGGAGATATCATGGCCAATAAGAAAACATTCCTGATGATCCATGCACTGGAGACCGCAACACTTGCACGTCAGGAAGAGTTAAAGATGTTGATGCGCGAGAATCCTGCAGATAAGGTTCCAAGAGTACTGGAGATTTTTCGGGAAACCGGCATAGAAGAGTGGGCCCTTGCCTTGAAGGATCAGTATTTGTCCGTAGCTTTCCAACATCTGGAAGATATTGCGGTAGTGAGTGGCAGAAAACAGCCGCTCATGAGGCTTGCCCAATATCTTGTACAAAGAGATAAATGATTTTCATAACCCCATATTGGTATGGCAAACTCGGTATTTAGGAAAAAATCGTTGGACCTTATTTTGAAAGACCAGGCGGAAGGAGTGAATGACGGGCATGGTGGTGGATTGAAGAAAATATTAGGCGTAAAAGACCTCACCTTTATGGGTGTTGCTGCCGTCATTGGTGCAGGTGTTTTCTCAACCATTGGTTCGGCGGCTTTTAACGGCGGCCCCGGTGTGATTTTCCTTTTCCTTATCACAGCTGTTACTTGTGGGTTCACCGCATTGTGTTATGCAGAATTCGCCTCTCGGGTACCTGTGTCAGGAAGTGCCTATACTTATTCTTACGTGACCTTCGGGGAGATGATTGCGTGGATCATCGGATGGGCGTTGATCCTGGAGTATGCCATTGGCAACATCGTGGTAGCGATCAGCTGGAGTGCATATTTCAATAATATTCTCCGTGCCATGAATATTCATTTGCCGGGCTGGCTGACGGTAGGATATCAAACGGCGAGGGATGCATATCATGCGGCCATTGCAGAAGGCAAACCCGTGGATCAACTGGTGTACAGCAATGCACCGATCATTGCCGGATTTCGATTTATCATTAACCTTCCCGCATTCATCATTGTGGTACTCATCACGATCCTAGCATATATAGGAATCCATGAGAGTAAGCGTTCCGCCAATTTCATGGTCATGTTGAAACTGGTAGTACTGGCTTTAATTGCAGTGATCGGTTTCTGGTTCATTTTTTCAGAAGGTACCACAGGCAATTGGAGTCCATTCCTGCCAAATGGTATGACGGGTGTACTTAAAGGAGTGTCTGCCGTTTTCTTTGCCTACATAGGGTTTGATGCCATCTCCACCACAGCAGAAGAGTGTGCCGATCCGAAACGGGATCTTCCTAAAGGGATGATCTATTCATTGTTGATCTGTACGGTCATTTATGTGATCACTGCCTTAGTGATCACCGGAATGGTTAAGTATAGCGAGTTTGAAGGCGTAACGGACCCCCTGGCCTATGTTTTTGATAAGATCAATTTACCCAAGATCGGTTTCATCATTTCCGTCAGTGCTGTAGTGGCCGCAACCAGTGTGTTGTTGGTCTTTTCGCTAGGCCAACCCAGAATCTGGATGTCTATGAGCAGGGACGGTTTGCTGCCTAAATCATTCGGTAAGATTCATCCTAAATTCAGTACCCCTGGCTTTGCTACAATTATTTCAGGATTACTTGTAGGTGGATTGGTGTTGGTTGTGGATGATAAACTCATGACTGACCTTACCAGCATCGGTACACTTTTCGCTTTTGTGTTGGTGAGTGGCGGAGTATTGTTGTTACCTTTCAGACCAAAGGAAGCTGGAAAATTCCAGCTGCCTTATATAAACGGCAAATGGATTGTTCCTGCGTTTTTCTTACTGTTTGTATTTTTAGGGAGAACGAGGATCATGGATGCACTATCCAACATGGGTACAGAGTCTTACCAAGAATATTTGTTTCTGATCTTCCTGGTTCTGGCAGCCATCATGACCGTGTATACCTTTATCAGGAACTTTTCACTCATCCCAGTGTCAGGAGTGTTGTGTTGTATGTACCTGATGATCGAGATACCAACCAAGAGCTGGATGGTTTTCTTTGGTTGGATGGCCATCGGACTGATCATTTATTTCTTATACGGTTATCGTAAAAGCAGACTGGCAAACGCAGCAAGGATATGAAATTTCAGCAGGGGGATAAAGTGATCCTGGTTCATTCAGGAGAGGAGGGTGAGATAGTGGATTTTATCAACCGCGAGATGGCGCTTATTGACGTGGATGGCGTCCGCTTTCCTGTGTATCTGGATCAGATCGATTTTCCATATTTCAAGCGGTTTACAGCTAAACCCAACGAGGACAAGCCAAAGTCCAAAATCTTTGTTGACCAGATCAGGAAAGAAAAGGCAGCACCCAAATACAAAGTTGGTGAAGGTATCTGGCTGTCTTTTCTCCCGGTGTTTGACAAAGACGTTTTTGACGATGACGTGGTAGAGTACTTCAAACTCTATCTGGTTAACCAGACGAACCACCACCTGGACTTTCACTATAAACTGATGCTGCAGGGTAGCCTTGGTTTTGAACTTAAGAACACGCTGTTGCCCTTGCAGGATTTTTATGTTCATGATGTGCCTTTTGAACAGTTAAATGACTCACCCAGGTTTGATGTGGAGTTTTCACTTCATGTGCCAGATAAGAAACTCGCAACACATGTGGAAACCAGCCTGAAAGTAAAGGCAAAACAGATTTTCCAGAAGATTGAAGAGATCAGGTTAAAACACGAGGCGCATTTTGTATATCAGCTTTTACAGGAATATCCGGAAAGAGTGGAAGAAGAAAAACCTGATCTCGCGAAACTCGCCAATGCGGGTTTCCGGATCTATGAACATGGAAAAGTAAACCGCCAGCACCTTGAACCTGCACGCACAGTGGTGGATTTGCATATCGAGAAACTCACGGATCAATGGAAAGGGCTCAGTAATGCGGCGATCATCGATCTCCAGCTGAAAACATTTGAAAAGTACTACGAACTCGCCCTTTTACATCACCAACAACAACTGATCATCATCCACGGGGTAGGGACCGGTAAACTCAGGGATGAGATCCATGACCTACTGCGCCTAAAAAATGATGTGAAAAGTTTCGTGAACCAATTCCACCCCAGTTTTGGGTTTGGCGCCACCGAAATCTTCTTTAAATAAAAAAACTGCAAACCATAAGCCGGATCCTGTGTCCCTTGCGGGATGGCTATCATTTATCTGTCCAAACGGTTACCCGTAAGGATCCATCTGCCTACCCTGTAACGTTGCCGAAGCATTGGACGAGCCGCCCTCAACCGTTACTATACATGGCATTTCAGCACCCAAGGTTTACCCCCAACCTGCGTTACCGCAGGAAGGCGTGAGCTCTTACCTCACGTTTTCACCATCACCACTTTTAAGGGTGGCTGTTATTCTCTGTGGCACTTTCTGTTTCCGTTTCCGGAACCCGGCTCTTCACCGGTGGGTTGCCCTGTGCTGTCCGGACTTTCCTCCTCCCGTTTGCACAGGAAGCGATAGCCTGGTTTGCAGTTTTCAAAGATAGGTACAAAAAAACCGGCGATGCTATCGCCGGCTCCAAAACAAACCAACTGACTGAATATTTACTTGATCGCCAAAGTTTTTGTGGTATTGTCGCCTTGCAAACGACCATTGATCTCTGCGTCAGCCTGCGCAATCATCGTTGCGCTTGGCATCATGATGTTTTCAGCATGAAAGCGGAGGCTCATCCATTCGTCACCAGCAATTGTATCACTGGCAAACTGAATGCGGTGTTCTGCAGCGAACAATTTTGTCAACTCAGCATCTCCAACAGCTATATCACACGTGAAAGCAATGTTCTCAGCAAAAAATCCTGCGATCATCACTTCATCAGCCAGCATACCCTTAGGAAGGGAGATGCTTGTTTCAGCTGCAAAAGCTTTGTTGATTTCAGTGTCACCGGCTGCAAAAGCCTCGGCGAACTGCTTGACCCTGTTTTCATTCAGGGATTTGTACAAGGCTGAGGTGATATCACTGTCAGCGTTGTTGATCATCTTTGCAGATGGGAGCGACAGTTTAACCAGTTTCGTTAACTTATTATTCCTGTCTTTCTTTTCAACGGAGCAGCAAGTGTCTCCATTCTCATCATTGGTTTTGGCATTTACCATTGCAGGTTGCAAGGTGATGGCCAGCATCAGAACGAAGGCAATTAGTCTTCTGGACACGTTCTGAAGGGTTTTTCCATTTGTCTGTTTAAGTGTTCCTGCCTTTGGATTCACTTCGTTCATCATTTGTTTCATTTTCTGTTCTTCTTACTTTCTATTGTTCCTTTCTATATGGCAAAGATGTCTAAAAAATACTACTATGCAATACCTATTACTATGTTTGGTTTAGAATCGGGATAGATGGTCGATTATCGCTTTGTCTGATTGTCGATTTTTCATCGGGCCAGATTCCGACCCCAGGTAGTGCACTTGGTTGCAGTTTGCGCTGCAAAGTTAGTCTAAGGTTTACATATTTCAAACTACCATTTCGTGGTATTTTTGAAAATTATTCAATTAACGAACTGTTAACCCTTTTATTACCCGCCTACT
Organism: Sphingobacteriales bacterium; assembly: GCA_046317915.1. Lineage (GTDB taxonomy): Bacteria > Bacteroidota > Bacteroidia > Chitinophagales > Chitinophagaceae > Pollutibacter. The sequence goes on along the minus strand of JBKCVJ010000055.1, from coordinate 21,162 downwards.
TGATTGTTTTTCGACGATTTACTGAAAATTATCAAAGAGCTGTCTTTCAACCTTGTACTCATATGAGACGTCATTTCAGCCTTATTGTTACCAATAAAATGTTAAGAAATGGAAGCCATCAACCAGTGGCAATTGAGCAGGATAGGTGGCAAAAAAAATGTTCCCGAGAGGGAACATTGTCAATGTGGCAATATGAGAATGCGGTAATGCGGCAATTTCAGATCAAGTCAAGTGCTTTGACGAGGGTGGTCACCAAAGGAACTACGGTCAAAGAGGTCATGGAAGGTAAAAACAGGTAAACTACGATACACAAAGCGATGGAAGCAAAGAATAATAACCAGTAAATACCCCTTGATTTAGATTCCATTATAAAAAATTTTACGCAAATATAGTTCGTTCTAAGATATTTATAAAACAGAAAGCTTTTTGTATTGTGTAAAGAATACACTTAGTTGCGTATTTTTATAGACCAAACTCAACTTGCATGCTAATTCGTTTTCTCCTGCGCTTCTCCACGAAGCCAGGACAGTCGCTACACCTTTCCGGCGGGATACCCCAACTTGGAAACAATGATGCGGCTTTATCCCAGCCAATGCAATACCTGAATGCAGATTTCTGGCAGACTGAAATTGAACTTGTAGATAAGGAACTGCTCACTAAAACATTTCAATATAAATACATCCTCCATACGGAGAAAGGTGAACAGGTCATTGAGTGGGGTGACGACAGGAAAATTGAACTGACCCGCATTACGGCCAATGAGATCGATAACATTGACACCTGGAATCACGCGGGGACCATCGAGAATGCATTCTTTACGGCTCCGTTCCGGGAGGTGCTTTTGCGTTCTCCCAAACAAGCTACCAAGAGCAAACCCTACCGTGGAAACACCCATGTTTTTATGGTGAAGGCGCCACTACTTCGTAAACACGAAGCCTTATGCGTCATTGGCAATACACCTTCTCTTGGATCATGGAATAGTGCAGAGCCCGTATTGTTATCAAGGGAAGGCAACTGGTGGACCATCAAGTTGAACCTTTTGCAGGACGTGGAAGACATCAAGTATAAGTATGGGGTGTATGACACCAGGCGGAAAAAATTCATGTCGTACGAAGCTGGTGACAACAGGCAGATCATCAATCAGCAGCTTGCCAAAAAAGTCACCATCGTCAGGGATGGATTTGCCCAATTGCCTAATGTCATTTGGAAAGGTGCCGGGATATCCGTTCCTGTATTCAGTTTACGATCTGATAAAGGTTCCGGAGTAGGGGAGTTTGCTGACCTAAAATTATTAGTGGACTGGTCAAAGAGCATCGGCCTGAAACTGATCCAGATCCTTCCTGTTAATGACACCACTTCAACCCACACATGGGTTGATTCCTATCCTTATTCTGCTATTTCTGCATTTGCATTGCATCCGATATACCTTAACCTGGAAAAAGTTGCCGGGCAAGAGTATGCTTCTTCCATTCGTTCCTTGAAGAAAACGTACAAACAGTTGAACGATCTGCCTGAGCTGGATTATGAAGCGGTTTTGAAATACAAGCTTAGCATTATTGAAGACCTTTATCAGCTACAAAAAGATAAGACATTTGCTTCCGACGCGTACCTACAGTTTTTCGAAGACAATAAAGACTGGTTGGTGCCTTATGCAGCCTACTGCTATCTGAGAGACAAATATGAAGCGGCTGATTTCAGGGTCTGGAAAACCCATTCTGTTTACCAGGAACAACAGATCGAAAAACTTTCCGCCTCGTCACAAAAGCATTTTGACCGCATCGGGATACACTATTTTATTCAGTTTCACTTGCACTTACAGCTTAAAGAAGCGCACGATTACGCAAACAGGAATGGAATAGTTGTGAAAGGAGATATCCCTATTGGTGTGAATAGAAATGGTGTGGATGCCTGGGTTGCACCTGATCTGTATTTCATGGATTACCAGGCAGGCGCACCACCAGATGATTTTGCTGTCAAAGGACAGAACTGGGGATTCCCAACCTACAACTGGAAGAGGATGAAAGAGGATGGGTATGCATGGTGGAAACGTAGGTTTGAGCAGATGAGCAGATACTTTGATGCGTTCCGTATTGATCATATTCTCGGATTTTTTAGAATCTGGTCTATTCCGGAAGATGCCGTTGAAGGAATTCTCGGGCATTTCGTGCCTGCAATTCCGGTGCATATCAGTGAGTTTCACCAGAGACATATACCTTTCGATGCCAATCGATATACAAGACCTTTCATTAATGATGCAATACTCTGGGAAATGTTTGGTCCGGATGAAAAGAAGTTTAAGCCTTTTCTCACGGCCAACGGCGATGGAACCTATGCTATGAAAGAGGCGTTTAATACGCAGAAGAAAATTGAGGCCCATTTCGCTGTACTACCCGGGGTAGAAGATAATGAGCGGATCAAGTCTGGTTTGTTTGACCTGATTTCAAATGTGATATTGTTTGAGCATAAGGATTCACAGGGTGCTGATTTCCATTTCAGGTTCAATATGCAGCAGACTTTCTCTTACAAATACCTGGATGGTTATGTGCAACAGCAATTACAGGAATTGTATGTGGATTATTTCTTCCGGAGGCAGGATGAGTTCTGGCGTAAAGAAGCGATGCAGAAATTGCCGGCACTGAAACGTGCAAGTGAAATGCTGATCTGCGGTGAGGACCTCGGCATGGTGCCCGCATGTGTGCCGGAAGTCATGCAGCAATTGGGTTTTCTGAGCCTCGAAATTCAGCGCATGCCAAAGGATAGTAAAAAAGAATTTTTCCATCCCAGTGAAGCGCCATACCTGAGTGTGGTGACCCCTTCAACCCACGACATGAGTACCATCAGGGGTTGGTGGGAAGAAGAACGTTCAAGGACCCAACGATTTTTCAATAACGAATTGGGGCAATACGGGGAAGCACCGTTTTACTGCGAAGCGTGGATCAACAGGGCCATCGTGATACAACATTTATATTCTCCGGCCATGTGGAGCATATTTCAGGTGCAGGATCTGTTTGGGATCGATGAGAAACTACGTAAACCCGATCCTAATGTGGAGCGCATCAATGTGCCGGCCAACCCAAAGCATTACTGGCGGTATAGAATGCATATCTCGTTGGAAGAACTCATGCGTCAGAAAGAGTATACTTCAGCGTTAAAGTTATTGGTTAACGCCAGCGGACGTGCATGAAACTGAACCACTACTCCCATGAGCTTCCTTTCGTGTATCCATTCACGATATCCAAGGGCACAAAGACGCACCAACCAACCCTTGTGGTGGAATTGGCGTGGAGGGGACTGAAAGGATATGGCGAAGCTCCAGCGATAAATTATTATGAAATCACTGTGGAGTCCATGATCAAAGATCTGGAAGCCAAAAGAACTGTACTGGAGAAATTTGCCCTCACCGATCCGGAGCGATACTGGCATTTTCTACACCATCTGTTTCCCCGAAACCCTTTCCTGGTTTGTGCATTAGATATGGCTGGTTGGGACCTATGGGGCAAAATGGTTGGAAAACCACTGTATCAACTTTGGCAGTTGGATCCCTCCAAAGCACCGCTTACTGACTATACCATCGGAATAGATTCCACCGAACGGATGATTGCTAAGATAGAGGAGAATCCATGGCCCGTGTATAAAGTGAAGGTTGGGTTTGATGGCGATATGGAAATGCTCGCTGAACTGCGTCGGCATACGCAAGTACCTTTGAGGGTAGATGTCAATGCCGGATGGTCCCTGGAACAAGCCTTGGAGAAGATACCCGTAATGGAAAGCCTTGGGGTGGAACTGGTGGAACAACCACTTGCCAAGGATAATTGGGAAGGAATGGCTAAACTCTTTCAGGTGTCCCCAATCCCGCTGTTTGCGGATGAATCATGTGTGGCAGAGCAGGATGTCGAAAAATGTAAAGGCCATTTTCACGGAATCAATATCAAACTCACGAAATGTAGTGGCATCACCCCAGCCAGGCGGATGATCAAACAAGCCCGTAGCCTGGGGATGCAGGTCATGTTAGGCTGCATGAATGAATCATCCATCGGCACATCGGCCATGATTCACCTTTCACCCCTGTTGGATCACCTGGATGCAGACGGACCAATGCTGCTCAAAACGGATCTGGCCAGCGGACTTCAGTATGATAATGGTCGCGTTTCGTTTACCCACCCCGCCCCTGGACTATCTATTGCAGTTTCCGAAAATCTTTATGTGACAGATTAATGCATTAGGCAAGATTCAACAACGCTCATATCTGGTTGATAAATGCCCAATACCAAGTGACTAATGTCTAAACCCAGGCTTTGCCTGGGTTTTCAGTCGGGATGACAGGATTCGAACCTGCGGCCTCTTCGTCCCGAACGATGCGCGCTACCGGGCTGCGCTACATCCCGTATAGGCTGTTAAAATTAGTTCTTCCCTTATAAATTTCATTCTGGCCTGTTGTGTTTTTGCAAATAGGTACGCCCAAACTTGGCAAGTTGTTTCGATTTCGGTTTTCTAAACATAGGTTGGGGGTAAAATACTTGCTTTTAGCTCTGTTGATGGTTAAATTTGATCAGCATTTTAATTACCAATCCCTTATTATTTATGTCAGTCCACAGCCAAATTTTCGCAGGCCTGTCTAGTTCAGATAGGTCCATGTTGCAAAAAAACCATGTTGAAGAGTTCATGGCCATTCAGAAGCCTTATCTCGCTCATGGGTTTTCGTTACAGGAGTTATCTTCAAAAACGGGCATTAATGTGCCAACCCTTTCGGCACTGATCAATAGGGAATATCGTATGAACTTTAATGACTTTATCAACCAGCACCGGGTTGAATACTTCAAGCAACTGCTGCTGAACGAAGGTTACCACCGCTGGACCCTGGAAGCTTTAGCGTATAAAGCAGGTTTTAGTTCAAGGACCACCTTCATACGGGCATTCACAAAATTTGCATGCTGCTCACCAAGTCAATATCTTAAAACGCTGAAATACAATTAATTAAAAGCTTTTACTCCATAATTAATTGAAGTTAGAGCCTGATGGAAGCGGTAGCGCCAAATGTTCTGGGGTTACCAAGGTGTACCCCCCCAAAATCATAACCGTAGGCAATAAATGTGGTATTGCCAATGTTCCTCATCCATAAGGAAAGCTCGGCTCTGCCGAATTTAGCCCCAACGCGTGCATTCATGATGTTGTAGGCATCCTGGCTAATAGTGTTGGCCAAATCAAAATATTGCTGGCCGAAAAACCGGGCTTCAAGCCTCGCGGAAAAACTGACTTGTGAAGAAAGATGGTAGGTATATTGGGCCACCCCCATGGCAGTATAGGCAGGGGTAAAGATCTGTTTGTTCCCGGAAAAATCGATGGCTTGTCCATCTTTTGGAATGGTAAGTTCCGTGTATTTGGCGTCAGAGAGACCCCCATTTAACACCAATTCAAATCCTTTTATCGGCGTTGCCGCAAATTCCAACTCAGCTCCTTTGCTGTTCAGTTTGCCCGCATTTCTGATGACGGTAACGGCATCAGGGAGGATGAGGGTAGGCGTCTGGACACTGTTGACAAAAGTGTAAAACAGATTTGCGTTCAGCCGATACCGCTGGTTGTTCCAGGATTGTTTCCATCCCAGTTCAATGTTGTTACTGAACTCGGGATCATATGGCGCCAAAGGGGGCTGACTGGGATCGGAGCCCAAAGAGGTAAATCCACCGGCCCTGTATCCTCTGCTGTAAATAAGATACACCATCCGATCCGTTGTGAAGGAGTATTGCAGACCCGCTTTTGGGGATATCGCTGTAAAATTCGCTGTTGCACTGGTATCTTCCTGTGTCGGGAAATTATTGCCAGCTTTTTCATACTCTCCTGAAACGGTAAGTTTACGACGCTCATAGTCGAAACGAAGCCCACCAATCAATTCCAGTTTTTCTGTCAGGGACCAATTGAGTTGGCCGTATGCCGATGCGCCTGTATTCTTCCCAAGGTTGTTGGAGATGATGGTAAATTCCGAATCAGGCAGACCCAGAAGAGGGGCATCTTTGCCAAAATAAGTGCCTTGCCTGGTAGGGTTGTCTTGGTGGAAGAAAAACAATCCGGCATTCCATCGGATTTTTTGCTCTTGTAGATCTTTGGATTGAAACCTGAATTCCTGGGTGAATACTTTTACTTTATTGAAGTTGTTGCCATAATCATTCACAATGGCGATGGCGTCAAGCGGGGAAAAATCACCATCTATCGGCGCATCATAGATTCTGCTGTTGGACTGCCACGCACTGATGGATTGAAAACGAACCGCTCCGCTATTGTATTTCAACACCAGCGATGCATTCAAGACATTATCATTCATGGTGGCGATGGCGTTCTGGTTCAGCAGGAAAGGCTGATCCAACGCTGAGGTCTTGTCAGCATTCAAAGGAAAGGCGCCTTGGTTTGCATTGTGGGAATGCTTAACATTAAGCGTTGCTGAAAACCTGGCAGTTGGCACATAGCTCAGATAGTAGTTGCCCATGAACCTTTGCTGTGCATCAAAGTCTTTACCTATAAATTCATTGGTGTAATACCCGTTTCTTTTTTCATATAATCCTGCAACACCAACGAAGAACTTGTCTTTAATCAAGGGGGTCTTTAACGCAAGCATATAGCGTTGCTGGTTAAAGTTGCCGATGGTAGCTTCGGCATAGAGATCTGTAGTATTTGTTGGTTTTTTAGTAATGATGTTGATCACCCCACCCATTGCATTTCTTCCATACAGTGTGCCTTGTGGACCGCGAAGAATTTCGATTCTATCAACATCCAGTAATTGTGGAATATAGGCATCCAGACTGAACTGGTTTACTCCATCGATATATGTTGCCACCGCTTGTTCATAAGACGTGGTGGTAATACCACGGATAGAGGTTACGTTCCGGTAGTCGCCGGAATTTGCACTATACAGGTTTGGAACGATGCCACTGATCTCACGGATATCCCAAAGCCTGTATTCACGGATCTGCCGGGCAGGTATGGTAGTAATGGCGGATGCAACCTTTTGTAGTTTTTCATCCTGTTTTTCTGCACTAACTACTAATTCATCCAATGTTTGCGAGGAAGCAATAAGAATTACACTCAGTGGCGTTGAAGAACTTCCTGCGGTTGCTGTCACAAGCTTTTCTGCATAGCCAACTGAACTTATGGCAAGGGTGGAAGTGCCGGTCTTGGGGACGAAGAGGGTAAAAGCACCATTGCCGTCTGTCACTGTTCCTCTAACGCCATTGAGCAACACAACAGAAGCACCCTTTATGGGTTCTCCTTGCTGATTGCTGACTTTTCCCTGAATGGGGAAGTTTGATTGAGCCTTGGTGGATTGAAGTAAGACTAGGACGGATAAAAACGCTACTAAAATTCTCATGTCATCAATTGGAGCACAAATGTACCTCAGTGAAGCATTTCATCGATCGAATGTTGGCTGAGATCGTAGAGAAAATTTCCGATGTTCTCGATCGTCCGGTTGAGGAAGATCTCGCCCTTTTCTGGACTCGCTTTTGAAGGATCTCCGGATCCGGTGTCTTTGGTAATCTTGGACCATGGCCGCTGGGTCCAGGCCCATCCTTGTTTGAAACCGTCCAGCTTGAACGATTTGGTGGCGCCGTCTCCGGCAGTATCCAATGGCTGTACTAAATCAGGGGCAATAACCATCATCACGCTGGTTTCCATTTCATCCGCGTGATCTCCCGGGTGCTCAAAAATATCATGCTTGGGTGCCGATTGGTACCAGTTTACCACCGAGATAAACAGCTGGGGAAACAGGCCGGCAAGCTCGCGTATCATCGCTACAAATTGGTTAGCGCCATGTCCGTTTATAATGACCAGTTTACCAACTTTATGTTGTACCAAAACGGCACAGATATCTTTCAGGATGGCCAACTGGGTGGAAGGCATCATGTTGATACAAAGGTTAATGTCTGCTTGTCCAGTGTTCACTCCAAATGGGATTCCTGGCAGCAATACTACTTTAGCTCCTTTAAACCACGCTCTTTCCACCGCGCGTTCCGCAACATAGGAAGCCTGGTAATTGTCTGTACCATAGGGGAGGTGGTAGTTGTGTGCTTCAGTGGCGCCCCATGTGATCACTGCTGTATCGTATGCGGTATGCTGCACGGTAGACCAATTTGCTTCGGCTAATATGAAAGGTCTAGACATCGTTGATGCTTTTGTCAAATATAATTCTTGCTGTTCGTATAATGTTCATGATGATTTACAGATGCATCTGTTTACTCCCCCTAAACCCTTACCCTTGTACTCATGCGCCTTCCTCTGCCTGTCTTCTCCTGGCTATCGACTTCAAAGAATTTATCGATACATTCAGTTCAAATCCGATGAGCAAAACAAGTGAATTTACAAATACAAGCAACATGAGGATGAGGATGCTTCCAAGCGATCCATAAACTTTGTTATAGGATGCTACATTATTCACCCAGTAAGAAAATACATACGTAAAACCAATAATCAGGCAGGTTGCAAGCAAGGCCCCTGGCGAACTCAGTTTCCATTTTTTTTCTATGGCTGGCGCAAAGCGATAAATGAATGCTATGGAGAAAAAGACCATAAAAAAAGTAAGCCCCAACCGTAGCAACTCCACAACCCAGTCCAACGATTTGTTTTTAATGGACAACCATTTTCGAACCAGCCCCAAGACGTTTCCCTGTAGCACGATGATCAACATCGTTCCAATGATCAACGTGATGATGAGTATAGTGAGCTTCACAGCTTCATAACGGATCTCAAAAAAATTTCGCTTTTCAACATCTATATGGAGGATAGATTTATTGAAGGTACGCATGATCGTGATCACAGCATTTGAAGCAAAAAAAATAGCGAAGAGCAGACTTACCGATAATGTTCCACTGCCTGGCTTGAAGAAGTCGTCCATGACTGACTTCAGTATTTTATACGTGGATTGGTCCGGTGTGATCTGCCTGATCAGCAGCAGGGCTTCCCGATATAGTTTGTCTGACATCGGAAGGTGCGATAGGATCGTGAACAGAACGATGGCAAGCGGAGGAATCGCCATCAGGAAGTTAAAAGAGATGGCAGCAGCTCTTTCGTTCAGCCCGATCTGCTGGGTTTGCCGGAAAAAAAATGCGGCAACATCATACAAGGGTAGGCCCTCAAAGCCGGGTAATGAAATCTTCTTTGATTTCCGAATCAGGAAAGCAACGGGCGGAGAAGTGATGACGAGCCGTTCAAATTTGGTCACGGGTTCAGGTTATTTGATCCGCAAACTGTCCAGTGCTTTCTGGTATTCCCTTGCATTCCTGAAGTGGTCAGTTTCATTAGATGCAAAGCTATGGTATCCCGAAAAATCTGCACGTGCGCAGAAGAAAAGATAGTCTGTTTGTGCGGCATTCAGCACGGCATCTATTGTTTTAATAGATGGTGTGCAAATGGGACCAGGCGGCAGACCTTTGTTCATATAGGTGTTATAAGCGGATGATGCGCTTTCCCGAATCAAAGGTATGGTGATCCTTTTCAGCCCGAAATTCCGCAATGCAAACTTAACCGTAGGGTCAGCAGAAAGGGTCATCCCTTTTTTCAAACGGTTCAGGTAAACGCTGGCCATTACCGGTTTCTCATCGTTCTTATTGGTTTCCTCTTCTACAATCGAAGCTAGAATATAGGTCTGGGTTTTATCCAGACCAATAACATTTAATTTGGATTCCCTTTCCTCGTTCCAGAATTTGTTTCGTTCGTCAAACAATCGCCTGATCACCTTATGTGCGGGAGTTGTCCAATACATTTCGTAGGTATTGGGGATGACGGTGGTAACAATGGTACTGGTATCAAGGTCAAAGATTTTAGCAGAGTCAGGATGATTGAAGAAATCCAGAATGGCCGTGGAATCCAGTTCCATTTGCCTGCCGATATAGCCTGCGATGTCTTCCCGGGTCCTGAATTTATTGATGACCAGTTTTACTGGTGTTTGCCGGCCATTCTTGAGAATCCGAAGAAGATCCAGTGTGCTGGTGCCTTTGTTTATCACATATTTTCCTGGTTTAATTTGATCCCAGTAACCAAGGATATCTGCAAGCATTGAAAATGCAGTGGGGGAGGATAGCATTTTCTTGTCTTCCAGTTCTTTCATCACCGTGGACTTTGTGGTGCCGGAAGAAGGAATGTACAGGGCCTGCGACTTGCCTTCAAAAGATGTGGCGTTTCCCAACGCAAACCATGCTGCCAATGCAGCACAAACAACTAGAATCAGCAAAACTGCTAGAAAAAATTTCCTGATCATATATTAATGTCAAAATAACCAAAAACCCTGCTAATTGCAGGGTTTTTGTATAAGATGAGGCTATTTTCAATTATTTGGCGGCCGGCGTTGTAGTACTGGGCAACGGTGCAGTATTGGGTGCCGGTGCCTGTTGTGGCGGAGTAACAGTAGTACCCGTATTGGTGTTGATGTTTTTGATCATATTGCTGTCTGTGCTTGGGCTGTTAATCAACAGCGAAGAAATCAAACACAGGAAAACAATAACGCCAGCAAGGATCCAGGTGCCTTTTTCCAGCACATCTGTAGTTTGCTTAACACCCATGAATTGGTTGCTGAAACCGGCAATATTTCCGGATAAACCACCACCTTTTGGATTCTGGATCAACACAATAAGTCCAAGCAGCGCCGAGGCAACAATGATCAGTATTAAAAACAGTAATGACATGTCAGTTTTCTTTGAGTTCCTTAATTCGGACTGCAAAATAAGCGCTTTTACCGGGATCAAGCAAACTTAATTTTTCAAAGACTTCCCGGGCTTTCCCCCTTTTTCCCTGTTTAATGTATACCTCAGCCATCGCTTCTGTATAGACGATCTCGGAGGCGTTAGACGATTCCGCTATAACCCTGACCTGCTCTTCCTGGTCCTGATTGAAATCTTTATCAATTTTTTCCGGATGGAGCTTTTTCATGGCCCTGAGCCATTCCGTAAAACTTCTCAGTTTCAGGGAAAGCTGGTCTTTTGGAGTGGCTTCAGCCGCAATTTTAATGCCCTGGGAAGCAAAATAGTCGATCGTATACAACGGTTCAAATGGAATGCCAAGATCGGCTACCACTGGCTCCTCAGGTTCGGTTACTTCCTGAACAGGTTGAGGCGCTGTTTCTTGTGCCGGCTCCTGTATTGTATCGATCACCAGCTTTTCAACGGGGGCAGGTTCTTGTTCGGAAAATTCAATCTCCGGTTCAGGTTGGATGTGGAAATTTTCTTCAGTAATGATCTCTTCTTCCTGAGTGGATACGGACGAATCTTCCGGCACCTTGGTCTCAGGTGACTCCATTTCCAGGATTTCTTTTGCTTCGATGTTTTCAAGAGGGGGTGAGATGATCTCCTCAACGGGTATTTCCATTACTGGCTCTGCTGCCTGCTGATGCCATATCTCCTGTTCTGTTCTTTCTTCGTCAGAAACCTGATGCTGTTGGAAGAAGGGATTTTCAGCCAGGTTTTGCTCCCATTCTGGCTTCGTCTGGGGTTCTGATTCCTGAACATCAAGCACAGGTTCTTCTTCAGTTTCCTCAATCTTGATTTCAATGATTTCAACATGCTCGTTTACCGGCGTAAACGCATCAATTGTGTCCGTATATTCCACCCTTTCATATCGCATTTCTTGTTGATCAGAAAAAGGTGCCGGCTCCGGAACTTCCGGAACGCTGTGTTCCATCAAGAGCGAAAACCAATGCGGATTGGGGAAATACAGGGATGCCCTGGAATAGTTTCCAGACAAATCATCTTGCTGCATTGCTTTCATCTTTGCAGCTTTCAGGAAATGAAGCCCTGCAAAGTAGGGGTACTCATCAAGTAGTATACCAATTTCTTCCAGGCTGGCTTTTGACAAGTCAGCGCCGTTAAGCAATTGTCCCGCAAGATGTTTCCATCCCAGATTCATCGGATGAAGATATGAACTACCAATCAGAAAAAATACGATTGAAAATTTCGTCTGCCAGATTATTGATCAACTGTTCGGCTAACTGTGTTTCTGCCTGGGGAAGGCTCAGGCTTGCTGCAAATGGATAGTTTCTTGTCACATCTGCTTCAAAGTTTCGCGAGGGCTTTACCTTGTTGACGTACAAGACGTGAACCGTAACGTTCAGGTTGTTGCTTGAAGTTTGCTGATTTGAGATTCCCGAAGTACTTACACTATAATCCGTAATGACGGCAGAGATCTCATAGTCTGCCTCACCGTTGGTTTGTGTTAACCTCGTCTGGTTAACAATTTTTTGCCTGAGTTTGTCTGTAAGCTTGGGAGCCAGCTGAGGATTATTATAACGGGCCCTGTTTTCGATCAGGTTTACCTTTACCGTCTTAGCCTCTGGTTCAATGGAAACATCACGCGTGCCTACACGGCAGGTACCCTGTATACTCGCAATGGCCAGCAGCAATATGATAAGTTTTGTCCATTTCATCACTCTTCGATATTATATTCTTTCAATTTGCGATACAAAGTACGTTCACTGATCCCCAGATCAAGGGCAGCATCCTTACGCTTTCCCTTATGCTTTTTCAGCGCCTTCTCAATCAATTCTTTTTCTTTATCCATGATGTTCAAAGACTCTTCCACTTCCACATGATCGTGAATCTCTTCTGCATTGTAAATCACGGGTTGCGTCACACCATTATGCACAGGTGTCAGTTGGGTATCGATCTCTTTAAACCCACCAAGGTCATGTAGCATGCTTTCATTCGCAAATACGGCAGCGGCACTGCTTGCCGCGGCAGGATTATGCAGGATCTCGAGAAACATTTTTTTGAGTTCTGTAACATCTTTTTTCATGTCAAAGAACAGTTTATAAAGGATATCCCTTTCACTGGTAAAATCCGTACCGGCACCATTGCCATTCAAGTGACCTTGTGGCGCCAGTACGGGCAGTCCATGCTGCCTGTGGTCAGGCAGAAACCGTTGCATGATGGCACCCGTTACTGCTTTATCTTTTGACAACACAGAAACCTGTTCCGCAATGTTTTTAAGCTCGCGAACATTGCCTGGCCAGGTATACGCTTCAATCACACGTCTGGCCTCATCGTCAAGCTGAATAGGTGAGGTCTTATATTTTTCCGCAAAGTCAACACAGAATTTACGAAACAATAAAACGATATCTTCTTTTCGATCCCGCAGTGAGGGGACCCTGATCGGAACAGTATTTAAACGGTAGAAGAGGTCTTCCCTGAACTTGCCGTTTTGTGTCCCTGCCAGTAAATCTTTATTTGTTGCTGCTATAACACGCACATCTGTTTTCTGCACTTTGGATGATCCTACCCGGATATACTCGCCAGTCTCCAGCACACGCAACAACCTGGCCTGTGTACCCAACGGCATCTCGCCAATTTCATCCAGGAAAATAGTGCCGCCATTGACCGTTTCAAAGTATCCTTTTCGGCTATCCATGGCTCCGGTGAAGGACCCTTTTTCATGACCAAATAATTCTGAGTCGATGGTTCCTTCAGGTATAGCGCCGCAGTTGACCGCAATAAAAGGATTATGCTTCCTTGAACTCAGGGCATGAATGATCTGTGAGAAAACTTCCTTACCAACTCCACTCTCACCATAAATCAAAACAGTCAGGTCCGTATTAGCCACCTGTGAGGCAACTTGCAATGCATAGTTCAGGGCAGTGGAATTGCCGATGATACCAAACCTGTTTTTTATCAGTTGAAGATCCATTTCTTAAATAATTTGACCTAACAATGTACCCTGGGTACAATCATTTACTTTAACCATCACGTAGTCTCCTGGTTTGAGTGATTTGTTTTCCTTCGGGAAAACCACAACCTTGCTGTGACTGGTTCTTCCCATCCAATCCTGACTACTGCGTTTTGATTCTCCTTCAATGAGCACCTTGAATGTTTTACCAAGGTCTCTTTTGTTGCTTTCCAGGGAAAGCCTATTTTGAAGGGATACAATCTCTTCAAGTCTTCTGCGCTTTACCTCCTCTGGTACATCATCTTCATATCTCTTTGCGGCAAGGGTACCGGGACGTTCTGAATACTTGAACATGTATGAGAAATCATAACCACTTTCAGCCATAAGGTCAAGCGTATCTTTGTGGTCTTGGTCGGTCTCCGTACAAAAACCTGTGATGATATCTGAACTAATGCCACAACCTGGCATCACTTCCATGATCCGTTTCACTTTGGCCAGATACCATTCCCGGGTGTAGGTGCGATTCATCAATTGCAGAATCCTGGTAGAACCGCTTTGAACCGGAAGGTGAATGTATTTGCAGATGTTTTCATGTTTTGCCATCACGTGTAACACTTCATCCGTAATGTCTTTGGGATGCGAGGTGCTAAACCTAACCCTTAGGTCAGGATGAACGTTTGCAACCATTTCAAGTAAATTGGCAAAAGTTACCTGTATGCCTGTTTCCGGGTGATGCCAGTAATAGCTGTCCACATTCTGTCCTAACAGGGTCACTTCTTTATATCCTTTATCCCAGAGATCCCTGCATTCAGCTACAATAGAAACGGCGTCTCTAGAACGTTCACGTCCTCTTGTAAATGGAACCACACAGAATGCGCACATATTGTTACAGCCGCGCATAATACTCACAAAGGCGGTAACCCCGTTGCTATTCAAACGCACTGGCGAAATATCTGCGTAAGTCTCTTCCCGGCTCAACAATACATTCACGCCTTTCTGTCCACCATCTGCTTGGTTGATCAAAACAGGAAGGGTTCTGTAGGCATCGGGGCCCACTACCATATCCACCAGTTTCTCCTCTTCCAGCAATGTGGTTTTTAAACGTTCGGCCATGCAACCCAGCATCCCGATCAACATTCCGGGATTGCTTTTTTTAAGGCTCTTAAACTCAGTCAGTCTTTTCCGGACGGTCTGTTCTGCTTTTTCCCTGATACTACAAGTGTTCAGGAAAACAAGATCAGCCTCTTCCGCATTGCGGGTAGCCCCATAACCACTTTCCTGCAGGATGGATGCAATGATTTCACTGTCTGCAAAGTTCATCTGGCATCCATAACTCTCGATATAGAATTTTCGGGCATAGCTTCGGGTATCACCAAATTTAGGGGCTATGGCTTCGCCTTGCCGCGCTTCATCTTGTAACTTTTCAATCAAGTCAACCATAGTTTGAAAAAAGAAAAACAAAAATACGACAATTTGTCATATCAGTCTCGATGGAAGCATATCAAACCTTAATTTTAAGCTGATTTTGAGAATTCTGCTGTGGATACTATGTTTAATCCCTTGTTCCGCTGTTGCTCAGTTGAGGGATGGCAGCCTGGAGGGTTCCCTTAGGGATTCTGCTACCCGAATGGCCGTTAGGTCGGTAACGGTAAGTCTTAATAAGTACGGCGAGGCTTTAAGCCGATGGTCTGTAACTGACAAAACAGGCTTTTTCTCCATCGATTCCCTGAGTGAAGGCAAATACCGCCTGGTGATCACTTACTCTGGCTACGCCAGTTTTGTGATGGATAGCATACTCATTAAACCAGATCGTAAAGACCTCAACCTGGGTGAGATCATCATGGTGCCATCGGCCCAAAATCTGGAAACCATCGTTATTTATGCTGAGAAACCCCTGATTCAATCCAAGGACGGGAATATTACCATGAACTTGGCCGAGTCTCCCATGAGTGCAGGATCTAACGCCGCAGACCTTTTAAAGAATATGCCCCTGGTCAATGCCGATCCCGATGGCAAGGTTACGGTGAGAGGCAGGGAGCCCCGCATCCTGGTAGACGAAAAACCGGTAGATCTGAACGGCATGCAGCTCAGTGATTTCCTGGAGTCCCTGCCCGGAGGAATGATTGAGAAAATAGAAGTCATGACAAATCCCCCTGCGCAGTACGCACAGGAACCGGGCGGTGTGATCAACATCGTTACAAGAAAAGGGAAAGGCGGATTGAGCGGAAAGGTTACCGTTTTTGCAGGAAGCAGGGGCGAAGCCGGCGCCATCCTAAACCTGAACTACCGGCAGAAAGGCTTGGCCTTTAGCTTTACCACAGGGGACACTTACAATTCTTTTTCAGGATTCGGCTCCAGCCTCCGGGAGAATTACTATGCCGATTCCTCCAACCAGCTGAAAACGTCCAATGAATATGTGAACATCAGTAGGAGACCCAATATGAGGTTCAACCTGGACTATGATTTCAATGCCCGCAACAGCATCAACTTCGTGATGACCTATAACGGAAATAATTTTGATAACGATGGTACCACGCAGTATGCCAATTTCAATGATACGGGCATAAACTACAGGAACTCTTCGAGGAAAATTCTGTCTACCGGAAATAACAAGAATCCTGGTGCCAACCTTAGCTATACTCACAAAGGCAAAAAGGCTGGAGAACAATTGCGAATTCAACTGGGATGGAACAAAAGCTGGCAGGACAATGCACGATATTTCCAACAAACATTTTTTGACAGCAAGGGAAATCCGTACGGCGAAGATTCATTGCAATCGCAGTTGGTAGATAACAAAAACACTGGTCTCAACATCAGGGGCGGATATGATTTTCCGATCAACAAAGGAAAGACCGTCTTCTCAACAGGTGGAGCCTATTTTTTCCAGCAAAGTCATGTGATACAAAATACGTATTATGAAGACCTAAATGGGGACGATGTGTTTGTGGATATCCTGAGCAATGACCTCAGTTTCACGCAGGGTGTATCCAATCTGCGGGCTTCGGTCAAACAAAAATTCAACAAGACGATGTCTTTAAATATAGGCATTACCTGGGAGGCAACAGACATCCGTTTTGATTTATATAAGCAGGGAAACAAGGTCAGCAACCATTATGCAAACTGGCTTCCATTTGGCGGACTATACTATAATCTCGAGAACGGTCGCAACGCAAGTTTGGTTTACCGCCGTACGATCCGAAGGCCTGGAATCAGGGAACTTAATCCGTCTATTGACTACACGGATCCATACAATTTAAGAAGTGGGAATCCTTTTCTTGAACCAACCTTTGCAGATAACTTTGATGTAACGGTGGGCAAAACCACGAGTAAATTTTATGCCAACCTTGGCCTTGGGTTCAACCTCGTGAACAATATTTTTGCAAGCTTGCGCACTTTGATTGATGAAGGTAAAACGATGACTACCTGGCATAACATTGATACCAAAAAAGAATATGAAATCAGCGTATGGACCGGATATACCATTGTAAAGGGATTACGCGTCAATGGCAGTGCCGGCTATGTGTATAATCAGTACAGTGCAGCGGATATTCTTCAATATCGTTATAGAAACGGAGGATCCGTCAATGGTAAGTTGAATCTGTCATACGCGCTGAAAGACATCTGGAGTTTTACAGGTAATGTGAACTACAACCGCTTTGCAAATCCGCAGGGCACGGTACGCAGTACTGTTGCGATGAACATGGGTATACAAAAGAAATTTTACAAGAAAAAGCTAATCGCAACATTCAATATGATTGATCCGATCATCCAGCAAACCTACCAGAATACAACTACGGGTACCAACTTCATGGTCTTTAGTGAAGGAACTACCGAGACCCGGAATTTCCGGCTGACCCTGACCTACAATTTCAAGTTAAAAGGTTGAATTTATGCAGGCTGTTGTGCAAACTTTCCGCTTAGCCAGCTATTCCCAGCCGGGATCATCCATTTCTCCTGCAATTCAGCTTTTGTTTGAACGGTGTTGTTGAAATAGAGGGTGTCACGCGTTACAAATCCATGCTCAACAGCATAAGATAGTTGTGCCAGTGGCAAAAGCTGTATGTTGTCTTTCATCACAAAACCAAGCAACTGTCTGTTAAACAACGCAACCTGAAATGTTTGTTCGATGGATTTGATTAGTCTTACTGAACTATCCGTACTGCATCCACTGACGGTTGCACCTGATTCATCCGCCATTAGCACAATGAACTGCCCGAAGAACATGGTTGCAAAACCTTTGACGGGCGTACCATGGGTATCCCACTGTTCCACGAAACCGTCAAGCATTGCTTCGATCTGTAAAGCTTCCTGCATGGTAAATCTGCGATCTGCCTGATAGATCCAAACCCTGGAGGTATCATCAAAATCTTCCGGGATCAGGTGTTTAAAAGCTAAGTTCATGGTACAAAGATATGAAAAAGCGAATTGCTTATTTCTGTAGGGAGGCGGCTACCAGTTCAGCGATGTCAAGCACATGAACCTCGGCCTCTTTTTCCCTGCCTTTCACACCATCTGTGAGCATCGTATTGCAGAAGGGGCAGGCCGCCGCAATTATTTGGGCACCCGTTTCTATTGCTTCGTTGGTTCTTTCCTGATTGATGCGAACCGTGCCTTTTTCTTCTTCCTTGAACATTTGTGCGCCGCCGGCACCGCAACAGAGGCCATTGGATCTGCATCGTTTCATTTCCACCAACTCGGCATCGAGTAATTCAAGGACCTGACGGGGCGCTTCATATATACCATTGGCCCTGCCGAGATAGCAGGAATCATGGTAAGTGATTTTTTTCCCTTTAAAGGACCCGCCACCCTGAAGTTTAATGCGTCCTTCCTGGATCAGCTGTTGAAGAAAGGTGGCATGATGCACTACTTCGTAGTTACCACCAAGCTCTGGGTATTCATTCTTTAAAACATTAAAGCAATGCGGGCAGGTGGTTACTATTTTACGAATCTGGTAGTTGTTCAGTAATTGTATATTCTGGTAGGCCATCATCTGGAACATGAATTCGTTACCTGCTCTCCTGACGGGATCGCCGGTGCAGGCTTCTTCCTTGCCCAGAATCGCAAAATTGATCTTTAATTCCTGGAGGATGGTTGCAAAAGCCCTTGTTATTTTTTGTGCACGCTGATCAAAGCTTCCGGCACAACCCACCCAGAATAGGATGTCCGGGGATTTACCCTCTGCCAATAGTTCAGCCATGGTAGGCACCTGCATAAAAGGAAATTTTCGTAAATCTATGATGAAAGGTCAATATAGTATGCCTGTGCGTTCAAATATTTTAGCGATGTATTATCTTTAGCGCGATTAGGCTAAAATCTATCCAACAATACGATGCCATTGCAAGAAGCTGTGCGCCATACATTCGTACAATTATCCGGTTCCCTGGAGTTAATGACGCAGGAAGAGTTTATACAACCCTGTGCACATTTATCCAATTCAACCATCGGACAACATGTAAGGCATATCATTGAAATGTTCCAATGCCTTGAATGGGGATATGAAAGCGGTTCAGTTAACTATGAATTGAGGAAAAGAGATCCTTTGATTGAAACACGGAAAGATGTTGCAATTGCGGCGCTGCAGGTTGTTTTTGACGGATTAAACAAGCCGGATAAAACATTGGTGCTTGAGGGCGTTTACAATGATCATAGTGAAACCATTTTGCAGATTCCAACTAATTATTATAGGGAGATCATTTATAATCTGGAGCATACCATCCATCACATGGCCTTGATCAGAATCGGATTTCGCGAGCTTAAGCAAATTGAGCTGCCTGAAGGTTATGGCGCAGCGTCTGCAACGGTGAAGCATAAACGCACATGTGCACAGTAACCTTTTTGCCAGGGAAGGACGGAGTTCTGCTGACGTCAAACCGGGACGAAAAGCAATATCGTTCCCTCGCCCTTGTTCCACATACTTATAGCAATCATCTGGGTAAGGTAATGTATCCACTTGATCCCGATGGTGGGGGTACCTGGATCGCGGTTCATGAAAACAGAAATGCCATCGTTTTCCTGAATGGTGGATTTGAGAGTCATCAGCCCAATCCGCCATATCGCCGAAGCAGGGGACTGATTTTATTGGACCTCCTGGCCTGTGAACGTCCGTCGGTTGCGTTCAAAGATCTGTCGCTCGTTGATGTGGAACCATTCACTGCAGTGATCTGGGATGCAAATGAGTTACTGACCTGTGTATGGGATGGCAATGATAAGCATCGTGTGGCTATGGATTCATTGAAGCCGCATATCTGGTCTTCATCAACATTATACACACACCAGGTGAGGGAAAAACGCGCATCGTGGTTTACCCAATGGCTTTCCGAAGGCACAGCATACGAAATGGAAAGGATCATGGCCTTTCATCGGTTTGGTGGTGAAGGTGATGCCCATAATGACCTGCTGATGAACAGGGCAGGGAAGGTGTTAACGGTAAGCATAACCGGTCTTGAAATCAGTGCTGATAAGGTCAGAATGGTTTATCATGATCTGCGCGAAGAAAAAAAATATGCGCGTGAACTCGCGTTTTCACCTGTTCAACCCGGTAGCATTGTTTAAGCGATTAATGCACCGACCATTCTTCATACGCCTGTTTCATTGGGAATACTGGCCCTTCTGGGCAGTTTATATTTGGACAGCACCGGCTTGGTTGTATTTCTGCATGCGCGCAAGGTCTTTCTTCTTTTTCAGTGCTTCTAATCCTTCGATCAAAAACGGAGGATTGATCGGAGAGTCAAAGAAAGACATCCACGATATTCTTCCGAAGGACCTTATACCTGCTACCATACATTTCCCATTAAATACCGATGAAGATATTGTGTTGCGCGGTGTTGCGGAGGCCGGATTGCGGTTCCCGATGATTGGAAAACCCGATATTGGTGGAAAAGGGAGAGGAGTTAAGATTTTACGTTCGCCACAGGAACTACTTGCCTATGCGGAAAAAGCAACGCTTGATTTTCACATCCAGCAGTATGTGGATTTCACAGAAGAGATCGGCGTGTTTTATTACCGATATCCCGATCAAAAAAAAGGTAAGATCACTGGGATCGTCGGGAAGAAGTTTCTAACGGTCAAGGGTAATGGAAAAGACAGTTTGCACCAGTTGCTGAAAGATGACCGGCGTGGCGTGATGTACCTTCCCAGCCTGGAAAATATGCATCGGGAGAAATTGGAGGAAGTGTTACCTGCTGGCATGGAAAAAATCGTTTCGCCTTTTGGAAATCATGCCAGGGGCTCGATGTTCCTCGATTATTCTGATAAGATCGATCCGGCGTTGACAGAAGTGGTGGATGCAATCAGTAAAAGGATCCCCGGGTTTTACTTCGGTCGGTTTGATATCAGGTTCAAATCCTGGGACGATTTGCTTGCGGAAAAAAACTTTGTCATCATTGAGCTCAACGGAGCCGGTGCGGAACCCACCCATATGTATGATCCCCGCCATTCACTATTCTTTGCGGTAAAGGAAATCATCAGACATTGGGCCATTATGTGTAAGATTGCCCGCATGAATCACAGTCTTGGCGTTGCCTATCCATC
>JBKCVJ010000054.1:0-3405 GCA_046317915.1 Sphingobacteriales bacterium | reverse complement strand
GCATCGATCCCCAAATTGAAAAAGGCATTGGCAGCAGCAAAATTATCCTTTGCGAAAGGATAGCTGCTGCACAATCAAAACCCGGGAAAGAAATCTCATCTATTAATTCCTTTTTATGACCAACATATCACGCAGACGATTCCTCTCGCAAACTTCTCTTGCTGGCGCGGGCGTCTTATTCGCAAGTGATCTCTTTGCCACACCATCAAAGATCAACGGCGTTGAAGTGGGTGCCATCACCTATTCCTTCAGGAGTATGCCCGGCAGCATCGATGACATCATTATATATTGCAAAGCCTGTGGGATCACAGCCATTGAGCTGATGGGTGACCCCGCAGAAGCATGGTGTGGAAGTCCTGCTGGCCTGCCTGAACCCATGAAACCTTTTCCTCCTGGTCAGCGTCCGCAGTTCACACCTGAAATGCGCGCCCAGTTTGAGGAACGCAATAAAAAAGCAAAGGCATGGCGGGAGACTGCTCCCATTGAGAAGTTCGCGGCGCTTCAAAAACATCTCGCTGCTTCTGGCATCAGTATATATGCATATAAACCCGATGCTTTGCGTGAGACCAGTTCTGATGCAGAGATCGATTATGCGATGAACGCGGCAAAGGCCCTCGGCGCAAAATCCGTTACGGTTGAAATTCCAGGAAAGCCGGAGCAGTCGAAACGACTTGGCGACTTTGCCGCCAAGCATAAAGTATATGTAGGTTACCATGCCCATACGCAGGCAACAGACACCGCTTGGGATGTGGCATTGGCACAAAGTCCCTACAACTCTATGAACCTGGATTGCGGACATTATATCGCCGCAGGTGGTGCCAATACATCGGCAACCCTGCTGGCTTTGATTGAGGCTAAACATGATAGGATCACATCCATGCACCTGAAAGACAGGAAGACAAAGGACAATGGCGCAGCAAATGTGGAGTGGGGCAAAGGAGATACGCCGATTAAAGATATCTTGCAGTTGTTGAAGAAGAAAAAATATGCCATCCCTGTTTCTGTAGAATTAGAGTATGATGTTCCTGAAGGGTCCGATGCAGTGAAGGAGGTGACGAAATGTGTGGCTTATGCAAAAGCTGCACTTGAATAAAAACAATGGAGTACACCACACTCGGAAAATCGGATCTTAAGATCAGCAGGATCGGACTGGGTTGCATGAGTTTGCAACCATCTGATCCTGCTAGTGTGCCGCTCATTCATCAAGCCATTGATCATGGTGTTAACTATCTCGATACGGCTGACCTCTATGACCGTGGATTTAACGAGGAGATGGTTGGCAAAGCCATTCAAGGAAAACGTGCTGAACTTGTTCTCGCAACAAAAGTGGGTAACCGTTTGAATGCCGATGGAAAAAGCTGGGATTGGGATGCGTCAAAAGCGTATATCATCAAGGCTGTTGAAGAAAGCCTGCTCAGATTAAATACAGACTACATTGACCTTTACCAACTGCATGGCGGCACTATCGATGATCCCATTGATGAAACCATTTCCGCATTTGAAACCTTGCAACAACAAGGGAAAATCAGATGTTACGGCATTTCGTCTATTCGTCCCAATGTCATCAAGGCCTGGCTCAGGAAATCTTCCATGGTAAGTGTCATGATGCAATACAGCCTGCTTGATCAGCGGCCCGCGGAAGAATGTCTTGACCTCATCCAGGCTTCGGGCGTGAGTGTGGTTGCCCGAGGTTCCATTGCACAAGGGTTGCTGGTGAATAAATCACCCCGCGCGTATTTGCAAAGAACACTCAACGAAGTGGAACTGGCCCGCAATCTGGTACACAGATACAATGGACAGGGCAGAACGGCTGCACAAACCGCAATGTGGTATGTTTTGCACCATCCTGCAGTTTCAGCCGTAGTGGCAGGAGTGAGCTCCGATGAGCAATTGTTGGAAGCAGCACATCTTTTTGATACGCCCGCTTTAACGGATGAGGAGTATGAAGCTTTGCAATCACACTTAACAGCAAATCAATATACCGATCACAGATAAGTTTAGCAAGATGATTCATGATGTAAAGATTTTAGAGACCACATTATTGTCTGACAACTGGTATTTTCTTCGCAAGTACCGGTATGGATATACCAAATCAAATGGTGAAGTTGCTGAGCAGACCAGGGAAGTGTATGACCGGGGCAATGGAGCTACCATCCTTTTGTACAATGTTGCACAACAAACCGTGATCCTTACCAGGCAATTCAGGATTCCCACCTTTGTCAACGGGAATGAAACCGGCATGTTGATTGAAACTTGCGCTGGATTGCTGGATAAGGACGATCCGGAAAACTGTATCAGGAGAGAGGCAGAGGAAGAAACCGGTTATCGCATTGCCAATCCGGTCAAGGTTTTTGAAGCGTATATGTCGCCCGGATCAGTTTCCGAGCTGGTGCATTTTTTCATCGCTCCTTATGAGAAGGAAATGAAAGTAAACGATGGCGGTGGGGTGGATCATGAGGAAGAGAATATTGAAGTGCTGGAACTCCCTTTCACCAAGGCTTTGGCGATGGTTGCCAGTGGAGAGATCAGGGATGGTAAAACCATTATGTTGTTGCAGCATCTGCAGATCAAAGGTCGGATGACTTCATGATCACCCGATAGACTTTATGTTATGACAAATAAACGAAGGCTTTGGCTGGGCTTGATGGTGGCATTCCTCGGTGGCTTGTTCATTGGGTGGATCGATGAGTCTATGCGTTGGAGCGACAACGCGCGGGTTGGATTTTGTCTGGTTATTTTTGCGGCAGCAGGTGTTTTCATCGCTCGACAGAAGCCATGGCTCGTGGCATTGCTGGTTGCCATCTGGGTTCCCCTGTTGCCACCTTCGGAGATCCTGCATTGGAAGCCCTGGCTTGCATTGATTCCCGCAATGATCAGTGCATATATAACTCACCTCGCTATTGATCGATCCGATTTGGTAGTATAGATTATCTTCGGCTTCATGTTGTCACTGGAAGGTATTGGTAAGTTAAAAGACGGGAAGCCTATTCTACGGGGGATCAGTTTTGTGCAGGAACCCTTTCAGCATATCGCGATCGCCGGTGAAACCGGTTCTGGAAAAAGCACTTTACTGAAGATCATCGCCGGACTGGTTCAACCTGATGAAGGTCTTGCATTGTTGAATGGGGAGAAGATCAAAGGCCCGGATGATCAGTTGGTCCCCGGCCATAAAGGTGTGGGCTATCTTTCACAACATTTTGAACTGCGGAATAATTATTGGGTACATGAGATCCTCAGCTATGCCAACCGACTCACCAAAGCTGAGGCCGAGAAGATTTATGCTATTTGCCAGATTGATCATTTGATGGGCCGGCGCACCCATGAGCTTTCCGGCGGCGAAAAACAACGCATTGCTACGGCAAGGTTGCTGATCAATGATCCGGTGCTTTTATTGCTGGATGAACC
>JBKCVJ010000053.1:0-3851 GCA_046317915.1 Sphingobacteriales bacterium | reverse complement strand
GCTCGCCCATATGAATTTTCAGTTGCGCGGCGAAGAGAGCAACAGGGACGAAGCATTTGTACAACAGCTCGCTGCAGAATATGACCTGCCCATACATTTGAGACAAGCAGATGCTGCGGATTATGCGCTGCATCATAAATGCTCCGTGCAGGAAGCAGCCCGAGCCCTTCGGTATGAATGGTTCAACAACCTCGCTGAAGAACGAGAATTGTCTTTCATCCTTACCGCACATCATGCAGATGATAACGCAGAGACCATGCTGATGAACCTATTCAAAGGAACCGGCATCGCTGGCCTTCGCGGCATACTACCTAAACAGGAAAAGCTGGTTCGGCCGCTATTGTTTGCTTCCCGGCAGACGCTGGAGGCCTACGCCAAGAATCATGGACTGGCATTTGTGACCGATAGTTCAAATCTAACGGATAAGTATACACGAAATTATTTCCGGCAGCATATCATACCCATGGTGGAGCAGGTATACCCCGGCACACAAGACAACCTGCGTAACAACATGCCCAGATTCAGGGAGGCTGAATTTTTATATCGCGAAGCCGTAACAGCGAAGCTCAAAAAACTGGTAACGAAGAAAGGACATGACATCATGGTGCCGGTTGAAAAACTAAGGAGGGTAAAACCGCTACATACCCTCGTATTTGAGCTTTTCCATCCATATGGCTATAGTGCAAAGCAAATACCGGAGATCATCCGTTTCCTGGATGCCACCACAGGGAGCCTTATGCTTTCAGACACCCATCGGCTCCTCAAAAATCGAAACTGGCTTGTGCTGTCGCCCCGACTGACCCAGTCTTTTGATATCATCCCCATCGATGAATCATCAGCAGAAGTATATTTTCACGGAGGGCGAATCTCGTTCAACCAAACGGCAGGTCTTCCGTCGCCTACAACAAATCCATTGGAAGCATTCCTGGATGCAAACGAACTCGTTTATCCGCTTTTACTGCGTCCCTGGAAAAACGGCGACTATTTTTACCCTTTGGGCATGACCAAAAAGAAAAAGCTGTCGAGGTACTTTATTGACAACAAACTCTCCATGATCGACAAAGAGCAGGTTTGGGTGCTGGAATCCGCCGGCCGCATCGTGTGGGTGCTGGGCCAGCGTATTGACCATCGGTTTAGGATTACCCCCTCCACCTGGCAGGTGACCCGGATCCAGTGGCTGCCAAACAGATGAAATTCCTCAAGACATTAATATTTTGTTTTAGATAAACGATTCAGCAGCGGTTTTTTTCACAACTCATAAAAAATTATGACGCTCATCATTTGGTAATGTGTAAATAAAACACAATTTTGTTGTTCGATTGTGTGCCTGATACACAATAAGAACTGATCCCAACTGATTGCTGATGCGCCAAGTATTGCTTTTTATCCTATTTGTATGGGCATATACCACGGTATCCGCCCAATTGATCACTACAAATCCCTCTTTTCTCCGGGAGAGTAGTTCCAATGTTGACATCATCATGGATGCCAGTTATGGCAATAAGGCGATGGTCAATTATCCGCAGCCTACAGATATCTATGTTCATATAGGTGTCATCACCAACAAGAGCACCAATTTCACAGACTGGAAGTATGTGAAGTTTACCTGGGGTACCACCAATGCAGCAGCACAGTGTACTTCCCTTGGCAATGGGAAATGGAAATATACCATCACACAAGATCTTCGCACATTTTTCAACATTACTGATCCCACGGAAACGATCCAGCAGGTATCGATTCTGTTTCGCAATGGGCTTGGTGTTGTGGTGCAGCGTAATGCAGATGGTTCAGACATGTACATTCCTGTATATCCTGCCGGATTAAAAGTGCGCATAGAGCAGCCCCTCCGGCAGCCTACTTATGTGCCATCGTTTGAGCCCATTACTAAGGCAGTGGGTGATCCCATCACTGTTACCGCCAATTCCAGCAGCATCTCAAACATCACATTCACGTACGGCAGTAATGTTGTCACTGCAAATAATGTCACTACTTTTTCGCAAACGTTTACGATTCCTGCCGGTGGGCAACAACTGATTACTGCTGTGGCGAGGAGTGGCACGGATACATCAGTTGATCAGTTGTCATTCTTCGTCAGCGGTGGCGCCACCGTTGCGCCTTTGCCTTCCGGTGTTAAAGACGGGATCAATTACGAACCGGGCGACACATCTGCTACGCTGGTGTTTTATGCACCTTTAAAAAATAATATTTATGTACTCGGGGATTTCAACAACTGGGCTCAGCAGTTGAATTACCAAATGAATAAGACGCCGGACGGAAGCCGGTTCTGGATCAGGCTCACAGGCCTCACACCAGGGACGGAATATGCTTATCAATACCTGATCGATGGTTCTCTTCGTGTGGCTGATTACAATACTGAGAAGGTCCTCGATCCCAACAATGATAATTTTATTTCTCCCACTACTTATCCAAACCTGAAAGCTTATCCAACGGGCAAGACTTCAGGTATTGTGAGTGTATTACAAACCCGTAAGCCGGGCTACACCTGGCAGGTGAATAATTTTACCCGTCCGGATAAAAAGAGTGCTGTGGTGTATGAATTGTTGTTACGCGATTTTCTTGCGCAACCCAACTGGAAAACACTCAAAGACACGATCGGATACTTCAAACGGTTAGGCGTAAACGTTTTGGAGATCATGCCATTTACAGAGTTTGAGGGTAACATCAGCTGGGGATACAACGTTTCCTATTTCTTTGCACCGGATAAATATTACGGCACTGAAAATGACTTGAAAGCATTCATTGATGAATGTCACAAGCAGGGCATTGCAGTAGTGCTTGACATGGTGATGAACCATGCCTTTGGGCAAAGTCCGATGGTACAAATGTACTGGGATGCCGCTGCGGGTAAACCATCGGTCAATAGTCCATGGTTCAATCCTGATGCAAAACATCCTTTCAATGTGGGCTATGATTTCAACCATGAGTCGCAGGCCACCAAAGACCTGGTAGACAGGGTGGTGGAACATTGGCTAACCAATTATAAACTCGATGGATTTCGCTGGGATCTTTCCAAAGGGTTTACGCAAGTCAATAATCCGAACAATGTTTCGGCCTGGGGTGCTTATGATGCCAGCAGGGTTGCCATTTGGAAACGCATCAATAACAAGATGCAGGCGGTGTCTCCAAACAGCTATTGTATCCTTGAACATTTTGCAGATAACACCGAAGAGAAAGAACTGTCTGACGCTGGTATGATGCTCTGGGGAAATGCCAACAACAACATGAACGAAGCCACGATGGGGTACACAGCCAATTCAAATTTTGAAGGCTTGCTGCATACCAAGCGTGGATGGACCAATCCATTTCTCTTAGGTTATATCGAGAGCCACGATGAAGAGCGACTGATGTATAAGAACCTCACCTTTGGCAATGCCTCCGGTGGTTATAATGTGAAAGATCTGAACACTGCATTGAAGCGCCAGGAAGCGGCAGCTGCGTTTTTCCTGATGATGCCCGGACCAAAGCTCATCTGGCAGTTTGGCGAATATGGATATGATTTTTCCATTACTACCTGCCCCAATGGAACGGTTCCTACCCCTTATCCGGATCAGCGTTGCCGTACGGATGTGAAGCCGATCCGCTGGGATTACCAGGGCAATACCAACAGGGTTAACCTGTTCAACGCCTATGCCAGCCTTAACCAATTACGATTAACCAATAACTTCAAGCAAACATTCACTGGTAATAACGTTACCGTTGACCTTGCGAGTGGATTCAAACAGATGACGGTGCAGAGCGATTCACTCAAAGTAGTGGTGATCGGCAACTTTGACATCTCACCAAGATCCGGTACAGTGACCTTTCCGCAGGCAGGTCCATGGTATTCCTAT
>JBKCVJ010000052.1:0-3317 GCA_046317915.1 Sphingobacteriales bacterium | reverse complement strand
ATATACTTCTTCCGATCAGTACCGTTAAATGCGACGTCCATAGGTTTGATGATTACCTTAGGGAAATCATGATAGTACTTATGTAGGAAATTGTATTCGACACCTCTTTTGCCCCATCCAAACGTTCTTCTTAAACTCATTACCCAATCAGGAAAAGGTTTAAACACCCCACTTTTAAAAGTAGATGAAACTGAATCCTGCTCAATAAGGATCAAATCAGGTTTCAGATTGGCAACTACTTTAAATAGAGAGTCACTATTGAAACTCGGATTAGGGCTATGCTTAACTCCAATAATAATCACATCAGTAATCGGTACTTCTTGACCTTGTGTGCTCAAAAAAACACATGGGGAAAACAAAATTGCTAACACTGTACGATATGATAGTTGCATGGTAATAAATTAAAAAAGGTAAAGGCCGGCCATTGACTGTAGGCGTACCCAAACTTCGGCAGTATAAAACTTGTATTGTTTCCGTTCTTTGTACTTCCATTTGTTTATTACTTTGGTTTCTCCTTTTCAGCATAAAGGCCTAGCGTTTTTTCCAAGATGTCCAAACTTGGGTCTGCATTGGCTGATCTGGAGTAAATGATGACTCCTTTTTCATTTAACAAGAAAACCTGTGGCATGCCTTTATCGGATCCAAAAATCCGACAGATTTCAGGTTGATTTGCTACAGTGATCCAATCGATATTTTTTGTCTTAATAAAATCCCGAACTTTTTGTTCCTCTGTATCCGTGCTAAAAGATACCATTTCCATCAAGGCTTTATACTTGGCATAGAGCTCTTTTAACCGGGGAATTTCTTCCATACAGGGCACGCAGGAAGTTGACCAGATATTGACTAGCACTAGTCTTTTGCCAAAGCTTGAAATGGAATACGAAGATCCCTGTAAATCTTTAAATACTTTGTTTTGCAAGGGCGCTGCAGTATTGACGGCTAACCTGTCTTTATCCAATTTATTGAGGATAAAATTCTCCTCAAAACTGTCTATATGTCTTTGTTTTAGAATTTTTGTATATAGTTCAAGTTGTACGTCATTTGAATATCTCGGATCGCCTAAGATTTGATCCATGAACAGATAGCTGCTGTATAGGTAATTGGGTTGTTGCCTTACGAACTGAGCAGCTTTATCCTTGATCGCTTCTATGTCTCTGATATATTTGTTCTTCACACTCGAGTCATATGCTGAGATATCATTATTATACGCTTTTGAATAAGCGGCTAGGGTTTCTTTTTCAGTTTTTGCAAATAGATTGAATTCCTTCTGCCCCGCATTTTCAAAACTCGTAACGCCTGATGTTTTTGTAACACTGACCATATCGGTGTCCTTGTCGAAGTAAACCACCAGTTTGAATTGTTGACTTGTCAGGAAGTATCTATGGAATGATGGTGGGTGTTTGGAGGAAAAATAGCTTATCTCAATGATGGGGTATTTGGATGACAATGTAATTTGTTGGGCAATTACATTGGATGAATCCTTTTTCAATGGTATGGTCCAGAAATACTCGGATACCAGTGCACCGATCGTTGCCTTGCTAACATCGGCGCCGGAGAATATGATCTCAATGTCGTAGGGTTTTTGACATTTTGCGCTGAGGGCTAGGAAGCAGAATAGAAGAATTAAAGAAATGTGAAATTTTAGGTGTTTCATATCTAAGGTTGCATTGGTGATCAGGGCAGTTTAAATTACAAATTAAACATTGCGTCTGTGTTTAAAGCTGTATTCTTGATTTTAATTTGGAGCGGCGTTTTCGCCCAGGGCGAAGGAGCTGGGTTTCAGAAAGTCTCCACCATTAGCATTCCCTTGGATTCCTTACACGGAATTGATTTCTCAAATGTCTATTACATAAAGCGAAATGGCAAGCCATGTCTGGTGGCATTTGATGGTAGGCAAAGTAAACTGCGGTTCATTGATTTGAAGGCAGGAAAGAATGAGTCGGCCATCGATCTATCCAAAATAGCCTCGCAGTTTCGGGTTGATGGGTTTAGTTATGTGAATGATGATTCAATTTTTCTATATAACTATGGCAAATCTATAATGCAGTTGGTCAATGCCAAGGGTGTTTCGTACGGGGAATATACAGTGGGAAAGGAGGCGCTCATCGATACTATTCAAAACCGGTATTATTTTTATCCCTGGCCAAGGGTTTCCAGCCTGAATCCGATCGTAAAATATGGGCAGAGAATCTTTCTAGTGGGTTCTGTCACAGGTGAATCCTCAAACGATTTCAGCGATAACCGACCTGTCCTGACTACGCTGGATCTCAACAATCAGAAACTTGCACACTGGGTTTCGTATCTGCGCAGCTATGCTGCTGCTAATTTTGGTGGAATGGAATTACGCGATGTGTATTCCACGAGTGACGGAAGTAGATTGTATTTCTCATTTCCGATTTCGGATACCCTTGTGGCTTTCAATTTAAGTACCTCTCAGACTTCGTTTATCGTGCCAACGCCCCGGAGCAATTTTGTTGCACGAAGCATCAATGTTAATAAAGGTGTCTGCGTGAGCCCGGAGGTTTTGCGTAAGCGCTACGATTCAAGTGGAGCTTTCGAGGCTTTGCACTTTGATCAATACCGGAAAGTGTTTTATCGTTTTTTTAAGCATGGGATAGAAGAAAAGGCCGTTAAGCCTATCGCAATTATTGGATATGGAGGGTATACCATTCAGGTTTATGATATGGATTTCCACTTGCTCGGTACATCAGAAAGGTTGTTTGGATATTTACCGTCCATATCGTTTATAGACGAAAACGGATTGCATATTCTGAGAGTGAGTGTTGGAGATCCGGTGGTTTTATTTGATTGTTTTAGATTTAGGGAGTGAAGTTGGCTGGTGACTGCTTGTTGTTGTTAATTTAACTCAAGAAGAAATGATGAAAGACCTTATAGCAAAACGGGGGCGAAAATTGCTTTTTACCACGGTGTGGCTGTTTTTTTATTTGAGTTTTGTCAATCAAAACAATCTTGGCGAAGGGGTAGTGAATTTCATCATCTATTATTTTCTAATCCCGGCTGCAATAGCACTTGCTTTTATTGGTATAGAGCTTGCAATGAAGAAAAGCGGCCGCAAGGATAAGGAAATGTGAAAGTGCAATAGGGTTGCACGATATTTTCTTGCAGAAAATGCGGGGTAAGAATCGGCGGAAACTATGGTGCAGTTGTAGGTGGCCCAGTTGGTATAACCGCTGGATGTGCAAAGTGACGTTAATTTGAATACTAACAGAACTAAGCATTAAAATGGCCTGGTTCTGTAATTGTCATAAATAATGTAGATATGGTGAAGTATTTTTTCATTGGGCTTCTTCTGTATG
>JBKCVJ010000051.1:0-8460 GCA_046317915.1 Sphingobacteriales bacterium | reverse complement strand
TTTTAGGAAATTAGACTGTTAAAAAGAAATGGGAGTGTTTAAACAAATCGCCGAATACCTCTATCTCCGGAAGAAGGACCCTAACCGCCCGGATTCCAGCTACGTGAAATATATGCACGGGATCAACCGGATCTCGATCCTACTCTTCCTTTTTGCCATGATCGTGATGGTGATTAGAATGGTGAGAAAGGGGTAATTCCGCCTTGGATGGATTATATAGTAAAGTCCATTTGATTTCTTTTGATATTGACAGACTTAATTCTGCGTAGATTCGTTATTTATAGGGAATGTTGTAATAACTTTCTCATGCCATAAATTAGGCTAACACCCGGAACCAAAGATTTCTTATCGCGTGAGATTTCTGTCTGTTTTGCTTTTGCTAACTACGGCTAAACTTGGACTAGGACAGGTCAGGGCAGATTTTGTTATGGATAAATTTGCCGGCTGCTCCCCGTTGCAAGTCCGTTTTTCCAATACATCTACCGGAATTACAACCAATGCAAAGTTTATCTGGGACTTTGGCAACAGCAACACATCGGTTCAAAAAGATCCTTCTGCCATTTACATCCAGGAAGGTACATTTACCATTCGATTAACGGTCTCAGACGGAAACAAGACATCCTCTGTAACCCGTCAGGTGACCATATACAAAAAGCCTGAAGTTGACCTTACGCCTTCCGTTACCAAAGGGTGTGCCCCGCTGCTAGTTGATTTTACAACCGCAGTGAAGCCAGGTGATGGATTCATAACTGCGTATGCCTGGGATTTTGGGGATGGACAAACGGCTAATGCTCCGGCTCCGAACTATAGACATACGTATACATCCAGCCAAACCTCTTCCGTGAGCCTTACTGTTACCAATTCATTTGGATGTTATACTACCATTGAAAAGAAAAATCTCGTTGATGTGCTTCCAACGCCAGTGGTAGATTTCAAGCCTGAAACCGGGTATCTCTGCAGGGTTGGGGATGAGTTGAAGATGCTTAACCTAAGTGACGGCGCGGGTACGCTATCCTATGCCTGGGATTTTGGGGACGGAAATAATTCATCGGCAAAAGAGCCCCTGCATCGTTTTAACAAGTCAGGTGCATTTACGGTTAAACTGGCAGTCACCAATGAACAAGGTTGCTCAGCAACGAAGACTAAGACAGATGTGTTGAATGTCGCCAATTTCACGTCAAGTATTGACCTCCCCAATGGCGTTTGTCCGGGTACTACCTATACTGTCCGCAATACCTCTTTACCTAAGCCTGATTCATATACTTGGCAGGTAGATGGGGCCGACTATTTTCAGACAACACCTGGAGATATACTTCTGAAACTTACCGCAGGAAGTCATTCCATAAGACTGATCAATACCATTGGTGGGTGCAGGGATACCTTGTTGAAGACTTTCACGGTGAGAACACCGATTGATCTTAAAGGTTTTGTGGCAGAAGTGGTTGACCGGTGCAAATATCCCAATGAGTACATATTCAAGGATACCTCTGCGCGGGCGGTTTCGTGGATGTGGGTCAGGAATTTTACCGAAGTTGGTAACAAAAATGAGACAAGGCTTTCATTTTATACCAACGGCCCTGATTCAGTTGGATTGAAGGTGTATGATTCTGCAGGATGTATGTCTGCCATCACCCAGAAAATCATGGTGCGAATGCCAGATGCCAACATCAACGTAGTTATGCCGCCGCTAGGTGCACCAATGCGGATATGTAGTTCAGGCGATCGAACCCTCGAAGTGGTGTCCAATGATACTTTTGTTAAGTACGAATGGTTATCAGGCAACGGACAGACTTCAACAGCAGCATCTCCCATTTTTCGTTACGATAAATTTGGCAGCTATCGTCCGGAAGTGAAGCTTACTACCGATGATGGCTGCGTGATCCAGCGATTGCATCCATATGCCATTGTTGTAAGAGATTCTGTGAAGGCTGACTTTAAGATGGAGCAACTCATTTGTGGAAACAATGAAGTGGTCGTAAAAAACACCAGTATTTTCTCCGCTAATTCAAGCCTGTCTGATTACAGTTATTCCGTCAGTTTTGGGGATGGCTATGGCCAGTCCATCAACAGCCCATACGAGATTGCTTATCGGTATAAAGACACAGGAACATTTACCATAAGGATGGAAGTGAATGACATGGTGTGTTTTGACTCTACCACCAGAATTAATCATGTGAGGGTACTTCCGCCGATGGGCATCTTATACAGGGGTGTGCGGCGGAATTGCGATGACACCAGGGGAAGGGTCACGATTGGTTATAATGCGAAGTATGCTGTTTCGGGAACCCTTGATTTTGGCGATGGAACGGTTATACCCGTCGTTCCCGGTGAAGTTTATATTGAGCATGAATATGCGAAAACAGGCTGGTACAATGTAGTACTCACTACCTCTAATGGTGCATGCACGGGACGGGATACCCTGCGGATGGGCGTTTATCGGAAACAACAACCGGTACTGTCTGCAAATCGCTCTGAAGTATGTGACTATAACGAGTTTGTCCGTTTCCGTTTATCGAACCTTGAAATTGTTCCCACGGAGTTCTATGGCTTTTTTGAAGCAACCCTGCAGAATTCCGAAGGACAAACCATCACACCTATCACTTACTTCCAAACAGGCGTTCCGGATAGTACTATTCTGGTGATCGGTAACTTTTTTAGGCAGTTTAGCAATGGACAAGTGCGGATGATTCTTCGTCACCAGATTTTTGGGTGTAGTGACACAACCAACTGGATCACGCTCAATATTGGAAGGCCGTCCAGTTTCATTCGATCTTCCGTAAAATCCTGTACAAATGGAAGAACGGTTTACTTCTCTGATTCTTCAACCACCGTTACCGGAAGGAAAATTGTGCAATGGGAATGGTATTTCGGTACGGAGCAGAAAAAAGTGACGCAATCGCAATCACAGGAGCTGAGTTATACATTTACACGGGACGGATTGAATCCTGTGCGGTTGGTGGTGACTGATGATAAAGGGTGTAGCACAGAAACAACCACCTCTGTTTTTGTATCTAACGGGGCTATAAAGGCATCATTTACTACTGCCAGTAACACGGTATCACCCGGTACTGATGTGAAGTTTACGAATACTTCCTCAACCTATGATCCGGCAAATACGGTCTACAATTGGGATTTTGGCGATGGTAGGCAATCTGTTGAAAGCAGTCCGGAAAAAACCTTTGACCAACCTGGCACTTATTTTATAAAACTAGTGGCAAGAAATACATTGACAGGATGTATTGATTCCACCGTTTCCCAGCTCATCGTAAAAGTAGTAAATGCGGCTTTTTCCATGCGTAACAGCTTTATTACCAGAGATAACTGCTTACCCATGGAGGTGAAATTCACCAATACTTCCAGCAATTCCGTCAGGGTGTTGTGGGACTTTGGTGATGGTGTAACATCCACTTTGGCAAATCCTACTCACTTTTACACAAAAAGTGGCACCTATGTGATCACGCAGAAAGTTTTTAGTGATAACGGTACGATGTATGTCACTATTGATACGGTTAGAGTGGCCGTTCCAACCGTCAAATTGTTCGCCGATTCACTTATGGGATGTGCGGATCAGTTAACAAACTTTACGGCAAGGGCTGATCAGGCCAGCCAGTTTGCCTGGGATTTCGGCGATGGAACCTTAATGACGAATGGAGATAGTTCGATGACTCATCGATATATGCAGGCGGGTGTTTTCTCACCCCGCATCATTTTGTTTGACGCTAACGGCTGTGCAGTTGCATCAACGTTGACAGACAGTATCCGGATTGATTCCTTGGCAGTTGATATAACAGCGCCGAATGGACAGTTTTGTGCGCCCAAAACCATTTCATTTGCAGCTGATGTGGTTACTGCCGTCAAAGGACAGCGCCTGAGTTACGTATGGTCTTCGGGTTCCCAAACAGCATCCACGGCAAATGCGTCTTTTCTGTTTGACAAAGCAGGAACGTATCCTGTCCAGTTGGCAGTCACTACGCAATACGGTTGCACAAAGACAATAACCAAACAAGTTGTTGGGATGCAAGGTCTTGGTGGAATCCTGAATGGTCCAGACTCAATCTGTAATGGAAGCAAGGGTAGTTTCAATGCCACCACGCAAATTGCAGGTTCGCCCGTTTTTCAGTGGACCTTTCCAGATGGATCAACTTCTTCACTTACTAGTCCGCCTGCTTATTTGTTTAATACTACAGGCAATCAGGCCATCCAACTTGTGGTAGACAACGGAGGTTGCAGGGATACTGTACTAAAAACCGTAAAGGTTAACCCAATACCCATTGACATCGTTTCTCTTGCCGAGGCGGGGATCTGCAGGGGCATGGACCTGGTGATGATCGGTAACAATGCGTCAACCTATGAATGGACACCTGCACCTGGATTGACACAGGTCTCTGGCGCACAGGTCACTGCTATTCCATTGAACGATGTGATTTATCGCGTAAAAGCAACCACCATTCATGGTTGTATATTGTATGATTCTGTCAAGGTAAAAGTGTTTCAGCCCATCAACCTTGTCCTTGATCCCGAAGTTATCACATGCCCGGGTGTGCCTGTGCAATTAAATGCCTCCGGTGCTTTACAGTACACGTGGATTGGCAACACTTCGGGACTCTCGGCAACCACGGTCAGTAACCCTAAGGCGCTCGTTGATGCACCTGCTGTGTTTACGGTGGTAGGTATTGGAGAAAGCAAATGTTTTAGTGATACCGCATCCATAAAGGTATTGGTGCATCCAAAACCATCAGTAGATGCTGGCCCGGGTAGCGAAGTTGCAGTAGGCAGTGCATTTCAATTGAATCCCGTGGTGAGCAGTGATGTAAAGAAGTACCAGTGGAGCCCCGATAAATTCCTGAATTGTACGGGATGTGCAACACCTGTTAGTACACCGTCTGAGGAGGTGACATATACACTTACGGTAACCAACGAAAAAGGCTGTACGGCTTCAGATACGGTGACGGTGGCAGTACTGTGCAGTGAGAGTAAGATTTTTATACCTAATGCTTTCACGCCAAATGGCGATGGCAGTAATGATCGTTTCACATTAAAAGGATCCGGTATCAAGATCGTGAAGTCGCTGAAGATATTCGACCGGTTTGGTTCGCTCATTTTCGAGAGGAAAAATTTTGCAGTTAATGATCCATCAGCTGCCTGGGATGGGAAAGTAAAAGGTATGCTGGTTCCCGTTGGATCTTATGTTTACATGGCGGAACTGTCCTGCGATGCCAAGAGTTTTGTGCGTAAAGGATCGGTTACGGTGTTGTACTGATCACAATGCTAACAATCTCAATTCTCAATTTGCTTAACGGGTATCTTTCAGATGTTAGTATTGTGGATAATTTTGATGATTTATGTGATGGTTGTCAGAAAAACCATGCCATCATCATCCTGAGGGAAACATGCAGTGCAGGTAGGAAATTTTTTGGGCGACGCAACTAACCGAGTATTTATGTCCCAGCAGCTGCTGCCGTTCCGCCGCTAAACAAAAATCTTCCCTTCAATGCCGCCATCATCCGTCGTTACACCTGTTAAAGCCTGAAAGCTCATTTTGATGAAGCTCATGATTTTTCCGTTCCGGGTATCCCAATACGCACAATCATCGGGTTTTACCTTAATGATGGACACGGTGGGATCTTCTTTCCCATCAAACCACGCATTCGCAAATTTCGTCTAATGCTTGTCTATGGTCGCCCGATCTGTATGAATGGAAGCCGTCCCATTCACTGTAAGGAACTCATAGCTGCCATTGTTCTGAAAGTAAAGGGTAACACTCGCGGATCTTCCGTGATGGCGGCATTTTTCCAACTGTCTGTAGCGCTGATGAACCAGAGGTTACCCTGGTCGCACACATGCTGTAACGACATCGGCCGGTTTTCATGGGGATAGCTTCTTGGACGAGTTGTAAACATACAGTTGCGCGCGTCTTCGGCCAGCGCCTTCAGTTTTTTAATGGATTCAGCACCACGCAGGTCCTCGCGGGGTGATTGTTCGTTTGAATGCATTTTGTCTTTTAGGAGGGCAACTAAAAAATGATGCCACGAAACATTTCGGCACTTGGATGTGGACGATGGAAGTTTTTCCGACCCACAGATTCCCGGATAGTTATGATATTTTGGGAATGAAATCCTAAAATATTATAATAATTTAGTAATGTAATCCTAAAATATCATATTTATTTGGTATTTTAGCCTATGGCCATAAAAAGAACCATACAGGAAAGGATTCTGCAACGCATGCATAAAAACAAGGCGATTCTGATATTCGGAGCCCGTCAAACTGGAAAATCCACCTTGTCTGAGGCACTGATACAAAAGCAGGAGGAATCATCGCTTTCCCTTAATGGGGATGATTCAGATGTCAGAGCATTATTCCAGGAAGCCAATGCCACCAAACTGCGAGCGATCATCGGAAATCATAAGATAGTGCTGATTGATGAGGCACAACGTATTCAGGATATTGGATTGGCCATAAAGATTATCGTAGATCAAATTAAGAATGTACAGGTGATAGCAACCGGGTCATCATCATTTGATTTGGCCAGTAAAATCAATGAATCACTGACCGGCCGTAAGTACGAGTTTCAACTATTTCCTTTCAGTTTTGGTGAGATGGTATCTCATCACGGTCTGCTTGAAGAAAAGCGAATGATAGACCATCGAATGCTGTATGGATATTATCCTGAAGTGGTGACACACCCGGGGGAAGAAGAGGAGAGGCTGAAACTTCTGGCCAGTAGTTATCTCTATAAGGATCTCCTGATGCTCGATAAAATCAACAAGCCAGCAATGTTGGAGAAGCTCGTTCAGGCTTTGGCCTGGCAAGTGGGGAGTGAGGTGAGTCTGGATGAAATCTCCCGATTATTGGCCATAGATCGAAAAACAGTAGAGAAGTACATAGATCTCCTGGAGAAAGCGTTTGTCATTTTTCAAGTACCTGCGTTTTCGCAGAATGTACGTACGGAAATCCGGAAAGGGAAGAAAATCTACTTCTGTGATTGCGGTATTCGCAACGCGGTGATCAATCATTTTCAGCCAGTAGTCATGCGGCCGGACAAAGGTGCATTGTGGGAAAATTTTGTAATGGCAGAGCGACTGAAATTTTTACGCAATCAGGGTAAGGATACAAAATTACACTTCTGGCGAACTACACAGCAGCAGGAAATTGATCTGATTGAATCAGATGCAGAAAAATTAAATGCTATTGAGATCAAGTATAATCCTGCCGCAAAAGCAAAGTTTTCGTCAACATTTACAGGAGCCTATCCGCATGCGCAATTGATAAATGTAAACAGCACCAACATTGAATCGTTTCTCTTGTAGGGTCACATTCAGCAATCAGAATTCCGGGATTCCAACTCCTGATTTTCTGAATGACTGTATTAATGATTGTCAGTATTCCACAATGATCTTCGCCGCATTGGCCGACGCAGCGCCGCCCGGACTTAAAATATCCCATAGCTCCGCAAGATCTTTTTTAACGATGGCATTTTGCCTTGGGTCAAGTAATCGTTTTAATTCCGTTGTAATATTTTCCGGCGTGAGATCATGTTGAATCAATTCTTTCACGGCAGGCTTATCAAGTATCAAGTTGACCAACGATATATACTTCACCTTGATCAGTCGCTTTGCAATTTCATATGACACGGCGCTTCCTTTGTAGCACACTACTTCAGGTACGCCAAACAGCGCGGTTTCCAATGTTGCGGTTCCTGATGTAACAAGCGCAGCATGGCTTTGCATCAAGAGTTCATAGGTCTTCCCTTGTATCAGTTCCACATTGGGATACTGTGCCGTCATCGATTCATAAAAAGATCGTTCCAATGATGGCGCCTGTGCGATACGAAATTGTACATCGGGAAAATGTTGAGTGGCCTCCAGCATGATCGGAAGCTTCTTTTTTATTTCCTGTTCACGAGAACCGGGAAGAAGGGCTACGCTAGGGTGAGGGGTTAAGGTGAGTGTTGAGTTTGCTTTTTTGAAGTCGTCAATGACCTGCACCAACGGATGGCCCACATAGGTGACTTCGTAGTTCCATTTCTTATAAAAATCCACTTCAAAGGGAAGGATGACCAGCATTTTGTCTACCACTTCGCGGATGGTTTTGACTCGACCTTCCTTCCAGGCCCAGACCTGTGGTGAAATATAGTAGATCGTTTTGAAGCCATGCTTTTTGGCGAACTGCGCCATCGGAATATTGAATCCGGGATAATCAATCAGCACTACAACATCGGGCTAGTATGCAAGCAGGTCTTTCTTGAAGGTCTTCATGAAGCCGAGGATGGTGCGAAGATTCATCGCTACTTCCAGGAAGCCCATGAAGGCGCGCTCTTTGTAATGACTCACCAGTTCAGCACCGGCGGCCTGCATCAGATCGCCTCCCCAGCAACGGATCTGTGCTTGCGGATCGCGTTTATGGATCTCTTTGATCAGATTGCTGCCATGGAGATCTCCGGAGGCTTCACCCGAAATG
>JBKCVJ010000050.1:0-13353 GCA_046317915.1 Sphingobacteriales bacterium | reverse complement strand
TGGCAGACGCTTCGCGAGGCATTGGGCATTGGGCACTGGGCATTGCCGGCCTGCGCGGAAACACTCGGAGTGACTACCGGCGCGCTGCAACGCAAAGCGCGCCTTCCTACATTGCCACATTGTCTAATTGTCTAATTGTCTAATTTTGTACCATGTTATCATACGCCTCGTCCCTTGTTTCCTACCAAAGACTGCAGACCCTCGAAGTGAAGATCGGTGACCTCCTGTTGGGCAATGGTCATCCCATCCGCGTGCAGACCATGACCACCACGGATACCATGGATACCCTCGCAACCGTGGAGCAGTCGATCCGGTGTATTGAAGCAGGCGCAGAACTGGTCCGCATCACCGCGCCGTCAAAAAAAGAAGCCGAGAACCTCCAGGCCATTAAAGACGAATTGCGCAAACGGGGATATCAAACGCCCCTGGTAGCGGATATACATTTCACACCCAACGCTGCGGAAATTGCTGCACGAATCGTTGAAAAGGTTCGCGTGAATCCTGGAAACTACGTAGACAAGAAGAAATTTGAATTCATTGAATATACCGATGCGGATTATGTTGAGGAGATCGAGCGCATCAGGGAGCGATTCACGCCGCTGGTGAAGATCTGTAAGGAGTATGGCACGGCGATGCGCATCGGTACCAACCACGGTTCACTCAGTGACCGGATCATGAGCCGTTATGGAGACACACCGATGGGCATGGTTGAGTCCGCCATGGAGTTTTTGCGAATTGCCCGTGCTGAAAGCTACCACAACATCGTACTCAGCATGAAATCCAGCAACCCCCAGGTGATGGTACAGGCCTATCGCCTGCTGGTGAAAATCATGAAGGAAGAATTCAACGCCTGTTACCCCTTGCATCTCGGGGTTACGGAAGCCGGCGATGGAGAAGATGGCAGGATCAAATCAGCCATCGGTATCGGAACATTGCTGGAAGATGGCATCGGTGACACCATTCGCGTTTCCCTCACGGAAGATCCTGAATTTGAGATACCGGTTTGCAAAGACATTGTGAGCCGATACAATACAAGAACCTCATCCTCCCCTGTTCCTGCCATTGATAAAATGCCCTATGATCCCTATCAATACAGAAGAAGGACCACCCGTCCTGTTTCCAATATTGGCGAGGGGCATGTTCCGGTAGTAGTGGCAGATATGAAGGCAAAGCAAGATCTTAGATCGGAAGATTTTTCGTCTATTGGTTACCGTTATGATGCCGTGACGGATAAGTGGAATATTGCAGATGGTGCGGCAGACTATGTATATACAGGAAGTAACATGCTGGAATTTGCTTTGCCAGGTACCCTGAAAGTATTGGTTGACCACAAGACATGGATAGATGCGCCGGATAAGGATAAGTACTATCCTGTTTTTTCATTTGCCGACTATTATAACAGCACGGGTCCACGTTCGGCGCAAATGAACTTTGTGGTGATGGATGCAGCAGACATTGCAACCTGGACAGCCATGATTGAACTGATGCTGAAAGACGGGTCAGTAGTCTGTTGTCTTAAAAGCAGTGCATCGCCTTCTATGATGCATATCCGTAGGTTCATGATAGAAATGATGGCACAAGGTGTACAACGCCCTGTGATCATTTCAGTTGAAACACAGCAGGGAACCATCGATCAGCAACTGATCCATTTTTCAACAGAAGCTGGTGCATTGCTATTGGATGGAATGGGCGATGGATTGTGGTTATCGAACAATGCTGAAGAGTTTGAGAACATTAAAGTCAGCGGCAGAACCTACCTCGAAGTAAAAGACAATTATCAGTTTCTCAACAATACGGCATTCTCTATTCTGCAGGCAACAAGGACCCGCATCTCCAAGACAGAATATATTTCCTGTCCCAGTTGTGGCAGAACCTTGTTTGATCTCCAGGAAACCACGGCAAAGATCCGCAATGTAACCCATCACCTGAAAGGCGTGAAGATCGCGATCATGGGGTGCATCGTGAACGGTCCCGGAGAGATGGCGGATGCTGATTTCGGATACGTGGGCAGTGGCCCCGGTAAGATCACTCTTTACAAAGGGAAAGAGGTGGTCAAACGAAGCGTTGACAGTGAAGTTGCGGTGGAAGAATTGATCCTGCTGCTGAAAGAAAGCGGTGCCTGGATCGAACCATAAATTATCGTTACATGCAAACAGATTTTCTGGTCATCGGTTCCGGCATTGCCGGATTGACTTACGCATTGAAGATTTCCGAGGCCAAGCCAGAATGCCAAGTGATCGTCATGACCAAAACAAGTTCTGATGAAACCAACACCAAGTATGCACAGGGTGGTGTGGCGGCAGTATGGGACGACGAAACGGATAATTTCGAAAAGCATATTGAGGACACCCTGATTGCAGGAGATGGTCTTTGCGATGAGAATGTAGTTAAGATCGTAGTGAAAGAAGGTCCGCAACGGGTTCGTGAACTGATTGAGTGGGGAGCGAGATTTGACAAGGAGGATGATGGAGACTATGCATTAGGTAAGGAAGGTGGGCACAGCGAAAGCAGGATACTTCATTACAAAGATGTCACCGGTAAGGAGATGGAAAGGGCTTTGCTGGAGGCTGTGATGAAGCGTCCCAATGTAAAGATGATCAATCATTGTTTTGTGGTTGATCTGATCACGCAGCACCACCTCGGTTATCTTGTCATGAAGTCTACCACAGACATTAACTGCTATGGCGTATATGCCTTGAATCAGCAAACAAACCAGATAGAAACCATCCATGCGAGGATCACCGTTCTTGCAACAGGGGGCAATGGACAGATTTATCGAACCACTACCAATCCGTCTATCGCTACCGGCGATGGTGTGGCGATGGTGTATCGGGCAAAAGGAAGAATTGAAAATATGGAGTTCATCCAGTTCCATCCCACAGCCTTGTATGAACCCAATACCAAAGGACAGGCATTCCTGATCACCGAAGCGGTGAGGGGAGACGGCGGCATACTTCGGAATAA
This sequence comes from Sphingobacteriales bacterium, assembly GCA_046317915.1. Taxonomy (GTDB): domain Bacteria; phylum Bacteroidota; class Bacteroidia; order Chitinophagales; family Chitinophagaceae; genus Pollutibacter. The sequence goes on along the minus strand of JBKCVJ010000050.1, from coordinate 10,389 downwards.
AACCGGCGAAGCGTTCATGGAGCGATATGATGAACGGAAGGACCTTGCCCCGAGGGATATTGTGGCCAGGGCCATTGACAGTGAGATGAAGATCAACGGTACGGAACATGTATGGCTAGACTGCAGGCATATGCCTCTTGAGAAATTTCTGCATCATTTCCCCAACATCTACGAGAAATGTAAGTCGATAGGGATCGATGTAGCCAAGGATATGATCCCTGTTGCACCTGCGGCGCACTACAGCTGTGGTGGCGTGAAAACGGACGAGTGGGGCAGAACGAGTATCCATAATTTATATGCTGTAGGCGAATGTGCGTCAACAGGACTTCACGGTGCCAACAGGCTGGCCAGCAATTCACTATTGGAGGCCATGGTGTTTGCACATCGCGCATATCTCAATTCATTGATTTTAGTGGATGATATTCCAGTGAAAGAAGGCATACCAGACTGGAACACGGCGGGTACAACGGCGCCGAAGGAGATGATCCTGATCACCCAGAGCCTGAAAGAGATGCAGTTGCTGATGACGGACTACGTGGGTATTGTGCGCACCAATGTTCGTTTGCAAAGGGCGAGTAGAAGGTTGGATCTTTTGCATGAGGAGATCGAGGACCTTTATCGGCACACCGTACTGAGTCCGCAACTTTGCGAGCTCCGCAACATGATCACCGTCTCTTATTTGGTGGTAAAGAGTGCACAATTCCGGACGGAAAGCAGGGGTCTTCATTTTAATACGGACCATCCGTATAAGCATGAATTGATACAGGATATCGTACTTTAGCGCCGCATGTACTACCTCGTTTATATACCGTTATACCTGATCTCATTGCTGCCCTGGTTTGTGATGTATCGACTGTCTGAATTTTTGCGATTCCTGGTCTGGAATGTTTTCAAGTATCGGAAAGATGTGGTGATGAACAATCTTGCCATCGCCTTCCCGGAAAAGACGAATGAGGAGCGAGTAAAGATCGCCAGGGATTTTTACCTCTTGTTCTGTGATACCCTGGTGGAAAGCATCAAGTTGATCTCATTAGGCAAGAAAGGGGTTATGAAGAAATTTGTGGGCGATTTTACGCCTGTCAATGAAATCATGGCGAAGGGACAAAGTGTACAGGTGATGGCGCTGCATAATTTCAACTGGGAGATCATAAACCTCAATCTGGCCTTACAATCTAATTATCCTTTTTTGGGGGTATATGGGCCGTTGAGCAGTCCGATTTTTGAGCGGATGTTCAGGAAGATAAGGGCCAGATATGGCACCATTCTTATTCCGGCAACCGAGTTTAAAAAAGATTTTGAAGACTGGAAGGATAAGCTATATATGCTTGCGCTTGTAGCTGACCAAAACCCGCCAAGGAAGGAAGTAGGCTATTGGTTTCCGTTTTTCAGTAAGGAAGTACCCTTTATCAAGGGCCCTGAAACCGGCGCCAAGTTGCAGAATACGTCTATTGTGTTCGGATATTTTTTCCCGGTAAGCAGGGGGAAATATTCATTCAAATACCAGTTCATTACAGATGATCCCCGTTCATATCCGGATGGAGAGATCACCCGTTTGTTTAAGGAATACTGCGAAGCCTGTATTCGTGAACAGCCCGCTAATTATTTGTGGACACACAGGAGATGGAAATACGCGAAGTAAATGTGGCAATGCGGCAGTGCGGTAATGAAGGAAGGCGCGCCCTGCGTAGCGGCGCGCCCGCGGTCACTCCGAGTGTTTCTGCGCAGGCCGGCAATGCCCAGTGTCCAATGCCCAATGCCTCGCGAAGCGTCTGCCGCATTATCTAATTGCCCAATTGACTAATTGCCTTATATCCTCCCGCAATGTTCCGGATATTATGAATGCCTTCTTTTTTTAAAAGGGAGCAGGCGATCATGCTGCGGTAGCCGCCGGCGCAGTAAACATAGACGTTATCTGTATCCTCGATCATCGCCAAATTTCCCGGGTCTTTCATCAATTCAAGCGGAAGGTTTTCTGCCTCTTCCAGATGGCCATCGTCGTACTCCGTAGCTTTGCGAACATCCAATACCAGCAAGTGTTCATCGAAAGGCAGATCCATCATTAGTTCATCGGGCTCTATGGTGATCAGCAGATCTTTTGCATATCCTGCATTTACCCATGCATCATAACCACCCTGCAGGCAGCCGATCATTCGGGAAAAACCAACCCTGGCCAGCCTGATCACGGCTTCTTCTTCTTTGCCCGGTTCTGTGATGAGAAGGATGTCTGTGTCGTAGGGCAGGAGGGAGCCGGACCATTCTGCAAACCGTCCTTCCAGGCCGATGAATATGGATCCGGGAACAAAACCTTCTTCAAATTGGTTGGAGGGCCTGGTATCCAGGATGATGAGCTTTCGATCGGATTTAATCCACCCCTGCAATTCCTCGGCGGTGATGGGTGTAAGACCCTTTCCGCGGATGGCATGCAGTTGCTCATAGCCTTCCTTGTTGATCCTCGCATTGAGCATGAAATAGTCCGGAGGTGCCAATAGCCCTTCGGTCACTGCTGTAATGAAAGCTTCTTTGTTTTCAGCTTTCAAGGCATAGTTTCCTGCTTTTTCTTCACCGATGGTGCTTTCTGTTTTGGGGCCGATGTTTTTCCCGCAGGCGCTTCCGGGGCCGTGGGCGGGGTAAACGATGACATCGTCTGGAAGTGTTTTGATGTTTTCTTCCAGGGACTGATAGAGTAATGCGGCCAGTTCTTCGGAGCTGAGGTTACCAGAACTAAGGTCCGGACGGCCCACATCGCCCACAAATAAGGTATCACCGGTAAAGACGGCATGGGGCTTGCCGTTTTCTTTCTGCAGCAGGTAGCAGCAGGATTCCAGGGTATGGCCCGGTGTATGGAGAACTTTTAGGGTGCAGGCGCCAATGGAAAACACTTGTCCGTCATGGGCGATAGTTACCGGGTAGCTGGTTTCGGTTTCTGGTCCAAACACGATGGGTGCTCCGGTGGCCTTTGAAAGCTCCAGGTGACCACTGACAAAGTCAGCATGAAAATGGGTTTCAAAGATATATTTCAGGGTAGCGCCGCGGCTGGAAAGGAGGGTCATATATTCATCGATGTCCCGGATGGGGTCTATGATGGCAGCCTCTCCGTTGCTTTCAATATAATAGGCCGCTTCGCTCAGGCAGCCAGTGTAAAGCTGTTGTATATACATAGTGCAAAGATACAAAAGGGTTGAAATGAAGAAGCCGCCCCTCGGGGCGGCCTCTTCCCTTTGATAAACAGAGCTTTAGCCAAGCAGTTCACTGATCAGTTGGTTGATCTGATCCAGACGGTCATAGTTGACATGATAGTAAATGAATTTTCCGTCGCGCTCCGTTTTAACAATGCCGGCCCTTCTGAGGATGGCAAGGTGTTGAGAGGCAACAGATTGCTCAAGTCTTAATGCAACATAGATTTCCGTAACGGTCATGCGCTGCTTTTCGTCCAGCATTTTGACCATTTGCTGACGCAACTTATGGTTAAGCGCGCGCAGCACCAGTGATGCTTTCTTGACATTCAGGTAATCGATGTTAATAGAATTTACCTTGGACATAGGATGAAAAGTGATAATATAACTTGGTTATGATTAAAGATAACAATACGAAGGTATAAAGCATCCGTCTATTATACGATAAACTGGTTGAACACGATCATCATTTAAACGGATACGGCTATTTTCTTATATGTTGGATGTTGTAAAGAATGCTTTCAAATAGTATGGCTCGGCATAAACGAGGTCAGCAAATAATCCTTGTTCAAACATCATTTTTGCTATTTTTGCCTGCTCTTCCGCCCCGGAACAGACCGGGCTACATTCACAATCATATTGATCTCTAATGTGTTGTGAAACTTTGAACGCACCATTTCCCGTGAACATAGTCTTCTTATCAGGTAGGATATCTTTGAAACTATCGTGATCCAATACCATAGCGCAGGGTAACAGCAAAGGTTGCAAGAAATTGTTAAAAGCCGCTGTAAACACTTCCATCCTTCTCGCATCAATCATCGGAATAATACAATCAAAACCTTTATTCAAGTGAGGAACTACAAGCCATTCCAGCGTTGAAATGCATATTAATGGAATCTCACATGCATAGCAAATGCCTTTGGCGGCCGCCAGCCCAACCCTTAAACCCGTATAAGAACCCGGCCCATGAATGACTGAAATAGATGATAGATCCCGGACCTTCTTGCGCAAGGAAGCTAATATATCCCTTATGGCAGGTTGCAGAAAAGACGCATGTTCTTTTTGTTGTAGGTTCTCCATATAGCCAAGGATCTGGCCATCCTGAGAAACCGCTACATAGGCTTTGTCCAGCGCGGTATTGATATGCAATTGAATTCCACTCATCAGGAGGAAAGGGTTTGTGAGGGTTGATAAAGACCTGCTTCTTTGGCCAGCGCCTTTTGCAGTTGTTTTAGCCTATGCCACCCGATCATCGTTCCCCACTCAAAGGGACCGAGCGGATAATTGGTGCCCAGTCTCATGGCCACATCTATGGATGCCTTTTGGCTGACCCCCTCTTCCCAGGCAAATCCTGCTTCATTGATAATCATCGCAATCACCCTTGGTGAAACCATGCCAACGAGATCATCAACCCAGGCAACGGTTTTTCCCAGATTTGCCAGTATAAACTCGGCTGCGGGGCGGATGGATGGATCTCCTACTGCTTCAACAGCCGGGCGGGTTAGCATACCCGGCCATGCATTGATCCTTATTACATGTGATGGTGCCTTGTGTTCCGCCCTTGTGCCAATAACGGCAGCAAGAAAAACAGGACCGTGGTATTGTTGATAACGCTCCAGGTCCCATGCTTCATCCCGCAGATCAAACAACACGTCATCGGACAAAACATCCGTTGCATGGTCTGCATCCAGCAAGGTTACCGCCTGGCCCGTAAATAGTGATTTCCAGGCCTCATCTTCACACAATACACAAATTCTCATGGTTCCAATGGTACAAAATTAGGTTGGCAAACTGCAATAATCAGCGCAATTTTATGGCCATCAATTTTTCTTATGAGCAAGGCAATCATTCAGACAAGCGGAGCACCCGCACCCATTGGTCCATACAGCCAGGCGGTTAAAACAGGGAACCTCCTTTTCATTTCCGGACAAGTAGCCATCAATCCGGCAAACAACGAAATTGACGCCAAAACGCCGGCAGAAGAAACCGAACAGGTCATGAAAAACCTTGACGCCATTCTCCGCGAGGCGGGCATCAGCTTTGATCAGGTGGTGAAGACCACGATTTTTTTAACCGATATGGCGCTGTTTGGTACCGTCAATGAGATCTACGGAAAGTATTTCTCCGGAAAATTTCCTGCAAGGGAAACGGTAGCGGTGAAGGGACTGCCGAAAGGAGTGAACGTGGAGATATCCATGATTGCCTATATTTAGCTAATAGCTAGTAGCTAATAGCTATTTTGGTTGTTATTAGTTAATCGGTTATTTATGCGAACCTTAATCTCTCTATCTCTCAGTCTCTTCATCTCTTTCTCATTACGCTCACAGGATGAATGGGTGATCAAAGCCGGGAAGCCTGATCCTTCCAAATACTATGGCATTACTGTTGCCAACGGGATGATCGGCATTGTCTCGGCACCGGAACCCTTCAAAGTAAAAGATGTAGTGCTTGCGGGTGCATATGACACTTATGGACGAGGTAGGGTGAGTAATTTTTTACGAAGCTTCAACCTGCTCAACATGACGCTGGACATCGATGGAAAGCGAGTGGATGCCAACAGTGTGCAGCAGTTCACGCAGGAGCTGAATATGCGCAGTGGTGCGTTCCGAGCAAGTTTTGATATGGGCGATAAGGCAAGTGTTGAATATACTTACTATGCGCTTCGGCATCTTCCTTTTACTGTGTTGATGGATGTAACCGTCAAAGCCAAGAAAGACCTTACCATGGGTGGAGCATCCGTGATGGAAGCGCCTGATGCACTGCGTGACGTTGAGAATTATTATAATGAGATCGACAGGCCGCATGTGGTGATCAGTCTGTTGACATCAACAGCCAAGAGCCCTACGGGTAAACTCACCATGTGCGCATCCAATACATTTTTGTTCCCGGAAAAACATGGCGAGGAGCCCCGGGTGATCCATGAGATGTGGGATAACAATATGCACCTGATGAAGTTTTCGCGTAAGCTGAAAGCCGGAGAGACCTATCGGTTTTCCATCGCGGGATCATCCATCACCTCGGCGCATCATGATGATCCGCTCAATGAAGCGGAGCGGATGACCATCTTTGCAAAACTGGAAGGAAGAGAAAGGCTGTTGCAGTTTCATGAAAACGCCTGGGCAGAATTGTGGAAAAGTGATATTGAGATCGATGGGGATCCGGAGAGCCAGAAAGACGTGCGGAGCATGCTCTATCATCTATATTCCTTCTCCCGCGAAGGCACAGCCATGAGCCCGTCGCCCATGGGCCTGAGTGGACTGGGATATAATGGACATGTCTTCTGGGATACAGAGCTGTGGATGTATCCCGCATTGCTGGTTATGCAACCCAAGATGGCAAAATCGATGATGGAATACCGATACCAGCGATTGGAGGCGGCAAAACGAAATGCATTTTCCAAAGGATATCGCGGAGCGATGTTTCCCTGGGAGAGTGCGGCTACTGGCGTGGAAGAGACACCTGTCTGGGCCCTCAGCGGACCTTTTGAACATCATATTACGGCCTGCGTAGCCATTGCGGCATGGAATTATTACTGTGTTACGCAAGACACAGCCTGGCTCAGAGACAGGGGCTGGCCGATCCTTCAGGCCACCGCAGATTTCTGGGCATCGAGGGTTGAACGGAACGGACCAGGGCGTTATGACATCAAGAATGTGGTGGCTGCAGATGAATGGGCAGAGAACGTAGACAATAACGCCTTTACCAATGCGGCGGCAAGGGCCAATCTGGAATTTGCAACCAAGGCTGCGATCATTCTGAAAACCAAGGCGGATCCGGATTGGATGAATGTGGCTAAAAATATTCCCATCCTGAAGTTCCCGGACGGCATCACGCGGGAACATGCTACTTACAATGGCGAAGGCATTAAACAGGCCGACGTGAATCTTTTATCTTATCCGCTCAAAGAAGTCACAGATCCCAAGGCCATCCGGGCCGATCTGGAGTATTACAGTAAAAGAGTGCCTGATGAAGGTACGCCGGCCATGACGCAGGCTGTATTCACCTTATTATATGCCAGGATTGGCGATGGTGAAGCAGCGTATAAGTGGTTCAGGGACTCTTATGTACCGAACCTGCTTCCACCATTCAGGGTGATTGCTGAAACCAAGGGAGGTACAAATCCTTATTTCGCTACGGGCGCGGGGGGCATTATCCAGAGTGTATTGATGGGCTTCGGAGGGCTGGAAATCACGGAGAAAGGATTGAAACAGGGAAAGCAGAATTTACCTGCGAAGTGGAAAAGCCTGAAGATCAGGGTGAGGAGTTAGGGGGAGGAGTTAGGGGGAGGTTGAAGATTTATTACTATTATTGCGCTTAATAACATAATAACAAATAACCCAATAACCATTAGCCAGTAGCCATTTGCGTTTCTTTGTTACCATATCGTTGCTCATCATTCATGCCTTCAACATCGGCGGCTACCGCTTATTGTTTGACGTCATGGAAACCCATGCCACGGCTGCTTTTGTTCAAGAGCTGGATGAGGCTAAATACGATGATGCTCAACTGATTGAGATGAAGGTTCCTCTCCCCATGCCTTACCAGACCAACTGGGCTGAGTTTGAGAGGTATGATGGGGAGATTGAGATCGATGGGGTGCACTATAGTTATGTGAAGCGTAAAGTGTATAACGATACGCTGATCCTGATGTGTATTCCCAACCACAGCAAGATGAAACTCAACAGTGCAAAAGAGCAGTTCTTTTCACTGGTGAATGATATTTCCGCAGAGCAGAAGAATGCGCCACAGCCCGTTAAACCGGCTGTGATCAAGACAATCACTTCTGAATACCAGGACGATCGCTACGAGATCGCCTTCTCGTGTCCAACGGTAGAAGGAAGCCGGTTCATAGTGACACACAGCACTATTCCTTTGTCCGTTTTTGCAGACCAACCATTCCAACCCCCACGAGCCTGATCGGCAGTATTTTTCATCCCTCGGTCAATCTAATTTTATTGTTTCAGTTGAAATGAAGCTTGTTCTTCGTTTCCGCGGGATCTCTCCATGTTTGAATGTACATCATGAAAAAGTTTTTGTTTGTAGTTGTCCTGGCAGCCATCGGTTGCAGGAACAATGGATCAGCGTATACCACGTTCACCAATGATGCCCTCACCTATAGCAAAACGGTGAAGGAGTTGAACAACATCGTTCTGGAAAACAATTTTGCGCCCATGATTGCTGCCCGTAATTATGTGTATGCCAATATTGCCGCATACGAGTGTATGGTTGCTGGAGACGGGAAATGGCAGTCTCTCGCCGGCCAGGTCCGCCATATGCCCGCTATGCCCAGGCTTCCGGAGGGTACACCGATCGATTATAATCTGGCGTCACTATTGGCTTTTGTGAAGGTAGGCAATGCCGTTACCTTCCCGGAAGGCAGCATGATGACGCACTACAACAAACTGGTTCATGAGGCAGACAGCTTGGGGATCTCTGGAGACATGCTCAACAATACAAAGGTTTTTGCCGATACCATCGCACAAGCAATTCTCACATGGAGCAAAGGGGATAATTACAGCCAGACGCGCGGTGCTTCCCGATATGAAGTAAATGAAGCGCCCGGCAGATGGGTTCCCACACCTCCCACTTATACCACCGGACTGGAACCACACTGGATGACCATCCGGCCGATGGTGCTGGATTCAGCATCAGCAGTGATGTGCAAAAGACCACCGGTGTACGATGTGAAGAATAAGAACAGTGTGTATTACAAAGCGTTGATGGAAGTAAAGAAGATCGGGGACAGCCTCACTGAAGAGCAGAAGCACATCGCAGATTTCTGGGACGATAATCCGTTTAAGATGAACGTGACGGGACATGTGATGTACGCAACCAAAAAATTCTCTCCGGCAGGTCATTGGATGAACATTGTAGGCATAGGTGCACAAAAGGCAGGTGCAGATTTGCACACCACCATTGCTGCATATGCACAAACATCCATCGCCCTGTTTGATGGTTTCATTGCGTGCTGGGATGAAAAATACAGAAGCAACTACATCAGGCCAGAAACGGTGATCAACCAACTCGTTGATCCCAACTGGCAGCCTTACATACAAACACCACCATTCCCTTCTTATGTGAGTGGACATTCAACCATCTCCAATGCTGCGGCGGAAGTGATGACCTCTTATTTTGGCAAAGTATCCTTTACGGACACATCATCGAAGGAATTCGGTATTGCCAGCAGGGAGATCAAAAGCTTCAAGGAAGCTGCATTAGAAGCCAGCATCTCCAGGTTGTACGGCGGTATTCATTATCGCTTTGATCTGGAAGAAGGTAATCTGCTGGGTACAAAGGTGGGAGTGATGGTGGTGAACCGCATCAGGATGCGGAAAAACTAGTTATTGTCGTCAACTTAAAAACGCAAACCTTAGTCATCATGACAATCAAGAAATTCATGATGGTATTCATATTGTGTGTGTCTTTTGGAAGTGTAAAAGCGCAAACGGAGTGGGATGCCATTATGATGAATAAAAACCAATTATGCATCGGACCGATGTACACACATTCCTCATGGAAAAACTACTGGGAAGGAACGCTGAAGCGCGATAACCTGAACCTGGGCACCGTTACCAGTCAGTCTGTAGTTATCGGCGGCAACTACGGTATCACCAATGACCTGAATGTGATGGTTGCTGTGCCTTATGTGTGGACGAAGGCATCTGCCGGAACACTGGCCGGCCAAAGTGGTATCCAGGATGTATCGGCATTCGTGAAATGGCGGGCCGTCAACACAAAAGTGGGTAAGGGTAAATTCGCCGCCTATCTACTGGGTGGCTTATCAACGCCTTTGTTGAATTACATGATTGATTATCTCCCACTCACCATTGGTTTGGGATCAACCAATGCCACGCTGCGTGGAATGGTTGACTATAACATCAATCGTATTACGGTTACTGGTTCAGCAGCTTATGTGCGCAGAAGTAATGTAGCCATTGACAGGAACAGTTATTATGACACGCAGTTGCGATTAACCAATGAGGTGAAAATGCCTGATCAGGCCCAGTTTCAACTCAGAGCCGGTTATCGTGGGCGCTACCTGATCACGGAAGCCATACTCACCAATATGACAACACTGGGTGGTTTTGATATCACACGGAATAACATGCCTTTCCCTTCCAACAGGATGAATGCAACAACGGCAGGTATTTATGCAAAGTATACCCTTAAGTCTTATACTAACCTTGCATTTATAGGCCAGGCCAATTTTACGATT
>JBKCVJ010000049.1:0-18305 GCA_046317915.1 Sphingobacteriales bacterium | reverse complement strand
TACCTGACCATGACCATCAACATGGACAATGCGATGACGGCCCGCACTGCCATCAACGAAGTAAGCCCCGTGAAAGTGAGCTTCCAGGATATGCTGATCAAAGCTTGTGCCATTGCATTGCGCCAGCATCCCGGTGTGAACAGCAGTTGGATGGGCGATTTCATCCGCACGTACAACCATGTGCACATCGGCTCTGCCATTGCACTGCCCGAAGGACTCATCGTTCCCGTGATCAGGCATGCTGATCAGAAATCATTGTCGCAGATCGCTGCAGATGCCAAAGAATTATATCAGAAAGCCCGCGATAAAAAAATACAGCCCGCAGAATTCACCGGCAACACCTTCACCATTTCCAATTTGGGAATGATGGATATCGATGAATTCACAGCCATCATCAACCCGCCAGATTCCTGCATCCTCGCGGTAGGCAAGATCAAGGAAGAAGTTATTCGCAAAGGCGATGCCTTCAGCGTGACCAACGTGATGAAAGTAACCCTCAGCTGTGATCACCGCAGCGTAGACGGCGCCGTAGGTGCAGCCTTCTTGCAGACACTGAAGAAGTATATGGAGAACCCGGTGACGATGTTGGTGTGATAGTGTGTTAGTTTGCTGGTGTTCTACTTTATTCGGGCTGTCTTTCGGGACAGCCTTTTTTGTTTTTACCATGAAAATCGAATATGAAACATTCGATTTTCATGGTTTGTGTTTTCGCCAAAATAACCTAACTTAATGATTCATAATTGCGCGTATGAAATCACCATTGCTCCAACTTGCATTAATCGTCTTAGCTACCTATCTCCAGAAGTTTCAAATGCATTTCTATTCGCCCTTAAGTCGCAATCGTTGCCCAATTTCTTCAATTGTGTTTGTAATAATTAATAAAAAAGCCTCACGGGGTACGCGAGGCTTAAGATTACTCTTCGGCTTATAGCCTTATTGTGATAAGCTTTCAATAACAATTTAGTATAAATTAACCAAATCAACCAAAATACTAATGGAAAAAGTTTTAGGACTTGATCTAGGAACCAACTCAATAGGTTGGGCAATTAGAGAGATAGACAATAGCCTGGAAAATCAAATCATAGATAAAGGTGTCTTGACTTTCGACAAAGGAGTATCCGAAGACAAATCTGGAGAACATCCAATGGTTCAGAAGCGAACCGAGAGCAGGGGTAAACGGCGAAACTATCAGGCAGAAAAATATCGAAAATGGCATTTGCTCGAGTGCCTCATTGAAAACAAAATGTGTCCTTTACAAATGGAAGATTTAAATGCCTGGAGACATTATAAAAAAGGGCAAGGCCGGAAATATCCACTAGACGAAAAATTTATCCAGTGGCTTCGTTTTGACTTTGATGGAGACGGGAAGCCCGACTTTGAGAGATTCGGATTTAACAAACACGAAAGCTTATATATTTTCCGTGTTCTGATCGTTGACAGTTCCAAAAAAGAAATATTTATAAACGAACCTCAAATAATAGGTAGGGTACTCTACCAGTTAGTTCAACGCAGAGGATTTAATGACGACCAAAATATTGACGAAATTGAGAAAGATGAATTGAGTAAGACAATTATGAAAGGAGGTGGTGAATCAGGCGCGTTAGGAGTTAACCAAATTCAACCGTTTGTGAAAGAACACAAAACTCTTGGAGCCGCACTTTACTATTCTCAAAAAGAACAGAATACAAGGATTAGAAAAAGGTACAATTTACGTAGCCACTATGAATCTGAATTAAGAGAAATATGTAATATCCAACAGATAAACCATCTCTATAACATATTATGGGCATCCATTATTTGGCAACGACCATTGAGAGGTCAAAAAGGTCTTGTTGGCACTTGCACATTTGAACAAAATAAAAGTCGTTGCCCGGCAAGCCATCCTCTATATGAAGAATACCGAACTTGGGTTTTTATCAATAATTTAAAAATAGAGCCCATTGATAATGATTTGTTTGAATCTGACTCTGAATGGCAAAAACAATTAAAGCAGGTTCTAAAGGAAAAAGTCTATCCACAGTTCTTCAAAGCAGCTTCTGATTTCAAACTTTCAAGTATTACCAAGGAGCTAAAGAAATTGGGTTATCAAGTCACTGCAAAATTCCCTGAAGATACTAAGATAAAAAGCCTATCCTTTCTTTATAAAATGAAAGAGATATTTGGTGAAGACTGGGCCAGTATTATCGAATGGAATGAGTTGATAGCAGGGACGCCAAAAAGCAGAAAATACAATATTGATGATCTATGGCACTTACATTTCAATAAATCGGATAATAAGCTATCGAATGAAACAAGTTCTACTTACTTACAACGCTTTGCAAAAGAAAAACTCCTTTTAAGTGACACAAAGGCTGAAGAATTCTCAAAGATCAAACTACGCCAAGGATATGCAACATTGAGTAAAAATGCAATTAAAAAAATATTGCCTTATCTACAAGAAGGCTTTATCTATAGTGAAGCAATTTATCTCGCTAATTTGCATAAAGTATTAGGAATACAAAATCTGTCCCAGGACGTAGTCACGCATTTTTCAGAAGAAGTTCGAAGGCTTACCAAATACCACTCCCGGGAGAAAAAACAAATTCAAGTTGTAAACGAACTAATCAGCAATCAACTCAATGGTGATACAAGATTCGGAATGGATACTTCCTACGAACTGGACGACGATGACAATAATGATATAGAAACTAAAATAATTGAGGTTTTCGGTAGACGCACGTGGGATAACCTTAACAAAGACAGTCGTGAGGAAGTCACTAAGTATGTGTCAAATAGTTATCTTGCTTTCCTACGAAAACGAATACACGAAAAAGGTGCATACGTTAAGCCTAGTAGATTTCACGATAAGGTTTTCAATTGGATAAAGGATACATACAATATCCCGGATGAAAACAAAAAGTTTCTCTGGCACCCGTCAGAACAAGAAATATACTTACCCTCCATTAAGAAAGACGGTAAGGAGTTCTTGGGAAGTCCCGAACCAACCAGCAAGGGCTTCAAGAATCCTATGGCCATGAAAACTCTCCATAAACTCAAAAAACTGATCAACTTTCTAATTGCCGTAGGGAAGATCGACAGTGATACACGTGTCGTCATTGAGATTGCAAGGGAGCTAAATGACACAAACAAAAGAAAGGCCATTGAACGTTGGCAAAAAGACAGAGAGAAAGAAAATGAGAGTTACAAGAAAAGAATTGACGAAATAAATGAACTTGGCAATTCCAACTTCAATCGCGAAGATAAGAACCTAATTAATAAAATCAGGCTTTGGGAAGAGCAAAACAGAAGGTGCATATATACAGGAACCACAATCAACCTAAGTGAAATTCTGGTAGGTTCTAAATATGATTTTGAACACACTATTCCCGCCAGTATGAGCTTCGACAATGAGCTTAAAAACTTAACAATCGCAGATAAGAAATATAATCAACAAATTAAAGGAAAGCGACTTCCGTCCGAATGCCCAAACTACGAAACAGAAATTAGTATTGACGCAACGAATTATCCACCGATTCTATCAACCCTTCAAAGTGTTTTTGGCAGATTATCAGAAACTGAAGTAAAAATAAATGGAAAAAATATAATAAAAAGAAGTTTCGAAAAAATTGTCGAGCTCGAGAAATTATTCGTTGAATGGAAATCTAAAACATCAGACGATAAGACTATAAAAGACAACATTATCATCAAGAGACACTACATAAAAATGGACCTCGACTACTGGAGGCAGAAACTCAATTCATTTATAATAACAGAGTATAAGTCCGGATGGAAAAATAGTCAGCTAAGAGATACACAAACAGTTACGAAGTATGCGCTACCCTACCTTAAAACCGTTTTCAATAAAGTTGAAGTGCAAAAAGGAAGCATTACGGCTGATTTCAGAAAAATATTTCAGATTCAACACCGACTAGAGAAAAAAGAAAGGACAAAACATAGTCACCATGCGATAGATGCCGCTGTATTAACTTTGATCCCTACCCCTGCTTTAAGAGATAAGATTCTTCTGCAGTACAACGAAGCACAAGAAATTCAGCAAAACTTTCATGAAAAGCCGCGACAATGGACCAAATTCCAAACGCACCACATTCTAAGTATAGAAAATGATGTTTTAATAAATTATCAGGCGCAAGACAGAACACTTACACCCACGTATAAAACAGTCAGAAAAAGAGGTAAAATTCAGTTTGTCAAGGAAAAGTTGCCGTCAGGAAAATGGCAGTATCGACTGAATAAAGAAGGTAAGAAAATACCATTAATCGCGAAGGGTGACAGCATAAGAGGCCGACTTCACAAAGAGAGTTTTTTTGGAGCAATACAAATAAATGGCGAATTAAGTCTCGTCGAAAGATATCCGATTTCATCATTTACAAGCATTAACGACTGTAAAAATATCGTTGACAAAGCAGTAAGAAAACATATAGAAGAAACACTCACAAATAGAATCGCTGCAGGCATGAGTTTTGATATGGCAAAATCAGAACCTATTTCATTCCCAAACAATAAAGTACTGATTAAAAAAGTTAGATGCAAAGTCGCCGCTGGCCGTGGCTATCTAACCCCGGAAAAGGCTCTTGAAATTCGGACTCATACATTAGCCTCAAAAACCTCCTATAAGCAATACTTATATGCACAGAGTGACCAAAATAGTTATTGCTTATATTATGAAAATGAAGAAAATGGAAAACGACAGAGAGCATTTAGGATTGTCGGACTTTTTGAACTTTCCAAACTTGGCTTAAATAAAGACTCTGATTTGTATCTAGATAGCTTTTACAACAATTACGAAGTAGGAAAGGGTAATAAAAAGATTATTCTTCCTTTGATTTCTATAATCAAAGTAGGCACAAAACTGATATTCGTTAAAGATCATATTGAAGAGTTAAAAGAACTTTCGAAAGATGATTTACTAAAAAGGATCTTTAATGTTTACAAGTTTAACATGCCATCTTCTTCATACGTTTACTGCCAAAATCATGTTGAAGCACGGGATAACGATAACTTAGGAAACGGGGATACCGAAATAAAGTTCGAAAATTATCAACCCAGAGTTTTTTTAAGCGCGTCAAAATTTTCTGCAGCTATAGAAGGAAAGGAGTTTAGTATTAAGCCAGATGGCGAAGTGATTTGGCTATTTTAAAAATATAGTCAATCATCATATATAATTATTTTACTATACTAAAACATTAGATCATTGCATTTACCATGTATTTTGTATTTTTAATATCCATTTTACATGGTGAATATGAACATCAAAAGAAGAATTTTGCAAGAATTCGAGTCATACTTGGGCGTATTTCCGGTCACAGGTGTTATTGGTCCAAGACAGGTTGGAAAAACAACGCTAACCAAGCAATTGGCTTTAGATGCTAGCTTTGAGTACATAGACCTCGAGAATCTTGCTAATCGTGAGCGGCTGTCGGATCCAGCTCTGTATTTCGCTCAATTTGAAAGTAAAAATTTCATACTGGACGAAATTCAGTTTATGCCAGAACTTTTTCCGGCGCTTCGGGGAATTATCGACCAATCTCGCAGGCCTGGTAGGTTCATTATACTTGGCTCCGCTTCACCGGAAATTATCAGCAAAAGTTCAGAATCACTTGCAGGTAGAATTGGATATTTAGAGTTAACCCCATTTCTGCTATCTGAGATTAATAGCTTAGATAAACTATGGCTAAGAGGAGGTTTTCCCCTATCCTATTTAGCAAATTCTGATCAAAATAGCCTTCTATGGCGTCGTAATTTCGTTTCAACATACATCCAGAGAGACCTTGCGCAGTTAGGGCTTCAGACAGATGCACAAATTATGGAGCGCTTCTGGTATATTCTTGCTTCCGCACAAAGCAATCTCCTAAACATCGAAAATCTATCAAGATCACTTGATGTTAGCAGATTTACAGTGAATAGGTATATAAATTTTTTGGAAGGCGCATTTATGTTGCGGTTACTCAGACCATGGTATACAAATACAAATAAACGTCTTATTAAGTCTCCCAAACTGTACATTAGGGACAGTGGGCTTTTACATAGTCTTTTAGGCCTGGAGACTATTGATTCACTTTTAAACCATATTCAACTTGGTAGCTCATGGGAAGGATTTGTGGTTGAGCAAATTTCAAACTCATTGTCTATCTCATTCAGGTCATTCTTCTATCGCACTGTTCAAGGCGCAGAAAGTGATATGATCCTCGAGAAAAATGGGAAAATTGTGGCGGCAATTGAAATTAAACATAGCACCAGACCTAAATTGAGTAAAGGATTTGGAATAGCAATGGTTGATACAAAAGCTCCGCATGGATATCTCATTGGCAAAAGTCCAGACACGTATAAAATCGAGAAAAACATTACTGTAACCAACTTAACTACTTTTCTCAAGGATATTCTCCCGTCATTATAAATTACCGTGGTTTTGGCTTATCGATTCGAATCTTCAGGTTTATACTAATCATCGAATCAATCCGTTATACATCTAGGCCCGAGTAGCGCCCGCAATGCAGCTAATGGTAGAATCGAGCCTGATCACCATTTGGATGATTAAAAAAACCCTATATTTTGGGAACCCAGTTTACCTGAAAACCGCCAATGATCAACTGGTACTAGAAACCTGGGAAGAACCAAAGCAAGTTAAATCGATTCCCATTGAGGATATTGGCATTGTCATGCTTGACAATCAGCAGATTACCATAACTCAGGCTCTAATGGCTAAATTGTTAGAAAACAACGTAGCCATAATTACCTGCGATGCTACTCACCACCCAGCAGGAATATTGTTTAACCTTTAGGGCAATACCCTTCAAAGTCAAAAACACCAATGTCAAATACAAGCAAGTATCCCCTTAAAAAAACAACTTTGGCAGCAAACTATATCAGCTAAAATTACAAATCAGGCAGCTTTGCTGAAAAGTCAAAGGGTCGAGACTAAATATCTTCTGGGCTTGTCAGAGAAGGTAAAAAGTGGTGATACAGATAATTGCGAGGCAAAAGCTGCATCGTTCTATTGGAAACACATTTTTCCAGATTTTCTTGAATTCAAGAGGGAGCGTTACGGACTTCCACCAAATAATCTTCTGAATTACGGATATGCAATTCTACGTGCATCGGTTGCTCGGGCTCTCACTGGCAGTGGGCTACTCCCAACTTTGGGGATCCACCACAAAAATCAATACAATGCATTTTGCCTTGCAGACGACATAATGGAACCTTACAGGCCCTATGTAGATCAACTTGTTTGCGGCATAGTCAGAATGAATGGAAAATTTCTGGATATGACACCGAGTATGAAGAAAGAGTTACTGGCAATACCAAATATGGATGTAAGAATTGAAGGTAGAAAATCACCGTTAATGAATGCTATTAGTCGCACAACTGCAAGTCTGGTTCGCTGTTATGAAGGTGATGGCCGCAAACTCTTATATCCCAATCTGTAGTAAAAACATGAAAACCTTTTATGAACGGATTAACGCCTATAGAATTATGTGGGTAATAGTAATGTTTGATTTGCCTACAGAAACCAAAAAAGACCGTAAAAACTACGCTCTTTTCCGGAAAAAAATGCTGAAAGACGGGTTTCAGATGTTCCAGTTCAGTATGTATATACGTCATTGTCCAAGTAAAGAAAATGCTGATGTTCATTTAAAAAGGGTTCGTCAGGGGCTTCCCCCAAGGGGAAACATCGGAATAATGACTATAACCGACAAACAATTCGGAATGATGCAGGTGTTTCATGGGAAAGAACCCTCAGTTCTACCTGCTACTTCACAGCAGTTGGAAATATTTTAGTAACGCCCAGAAATGAAAAAAGGGTCTTTGGAACCATATTTTTAGCCCTCAAAAACCCTTTAAACCCTTTACCAACAAGCCTTTCAGCGAACTCTGATGTTGGTAACCGAAGCTACCCAAAAATTTGAAAGCAAATCACAACAGATTTTTAGGAGCAATGACCCGAAGAAAGGATGTTGGTAACCGAAGCTACCCAAAAATTTGAAAGCAAATCACAACTTGTACGTTGAATGGATCTTAACCGCTTCTGATGTTGGTAACCGAAGCTACCCAAAAATTTGAAAGCAAATCACAACTGCTCACGCAAGTCATCTGAAACGTGTAACGATGTTGGTAACCGAAGCTACCCAAAAATTTGAAAGCAAATCACAACCGGTGGCGTACTTGCCTATGACCTTGCCTTGATGTTGGGAACCGAAGCTACCCAAAAATTTGAAAGCAAATCACAACAGCCCACTTTTCTGCACAAAATAAGGGCAAGATGTTGGTAACCGAAGCTACCCAAAAATTTGAAAGCAAATCACAACAGCGGTTGAATCAGTTATATCAGACCGTAGATGTTGGTAACCGAAGCTACCCAAAAATTTGAAAGCAAATCACAACGTTGCTCCAATGGGTTGTCTACCCAAAGCAGATGTTGGTAACCGAAGCTACCCAAAAATTTGAAAGCAAATCACAACAATAAAGCTGTTTTCCATATACCAAGACCAGATGTTGGTAACCGAAGCTACCCAAAAATTTGAAAGCAAATCACAACCATGGAAAGAACGGTATAATAAATACTGTGATGTTGGTAACCGAAGCTACCCAAAAATTTGAAAGCAAATCACAACTAACTACTTATTCACCCTAAACGTGTATAGGATGTTGGTAACCGAAGCTACCCAAAAATTTGAAAGCAAATCACAACTGCTACAACAACACTTACCCCATCAACGATGATGTTGGTAACCGAAGCTACCCAAAAATTTGAAAGCAAATCACAACCTGGAAGCCTTCTGCTGATCAGAGCAGAGTGATGTTGGTAACCGAAGCTACCCAAAAATTTGAAAGCAAATCACAACTAAACACATCATACAAGTGAGGTGAAAAGGATGTTGGTAACCGAAGCTACCCAAAAATTTGAAAGCAAATCACAACGGCCGCCTGGTGCTAAAAACACGATGGGGGGATGTTGGTAACCGAAGCTACCCAAAAATTTGAAAGCAAATCACAACCCACCGAGCTGACCCTCTACCCTTACGCCAGATGTTGGTAACCGAAGCTACCCAAAAATTTGAAAGCAAATCACAACAAGAAAGGATATCGAGATCCAAAAGCTGGAGATGTTGGTAACCGAAGCTACCCAAAAATTTGAAAGCAAATCACAACCTATCAGGCTCAGGGTTGGAAGTTAAGCAAGATGTTGGTAACCGAAGCTACCCAAAAATTTGAAAGCAAATCACAACCATGCAAATGAACATTCTCAGTACCACTATGATGTTGGTAACCGAAGCTACCCAAAAATTTGAAAGCAAATCACAACCTACACTCGTAAGGTCTTTTAGTGTTGTCGATGTTGGTAACCGAAGCTACCCAAAAATTTGAAAGCAAATCACAACAGGAAGACACAGATTGCGGACTGTTGACGGGATGTTGGTAACCGAAGCTACCCAAAAATTTGAAAGCAAATCACAACTGAACCTGAAACCATCTGTATATGCGCTCAGATGTTGGTAACCGAAGCTACCCAAAAATTTGAAAGCAAATCACAACACCAGTACAGTGGCGTAAATAATCAATACAGATGTTGGTAACCGAAGCTACCCAAAAATTTGAAAGCAAATCACAACTAAGTCAGTAAGCGAGAGTAAAAAACAGGTGATGTTGGTAACCGAAGCTACCCAAAAATTTGAAAGCAAATCACAACATGGCATTTTTTCTATTGAAATTGCAAGAGGGTCTCTATGACCGAATCTACATGAAAATTTGAAAGCAAAAATCATCTAACCATGTTGAGGTTTGTCTAGCAATTTTTTTAAGGTAAGTCAACAAACATGGTACTGAAGATGAACTTCAAACATTTCAAAATCGACGAACGATTGCGCTAACGATTATTCTTTCCATCCCATTGATTTCGGGTTTGCATTGGGAAATGTTTTAGAACATTATATTTATTTACTGCTCATCTATTAGTAAACACAAAAAGGTTATGTCGATTATCCTTTCTCGAGCTGGTACGAGATTATAAGTTTCATCTGCATTTATTACTAGCACCGGATTAAAAATTTAACGAGCCTTTGAAACCGGTAATCCTCACCCTAAAATCCTTTATCCTGTCAACTTGCCGAAGAGCAACAAGCGGGTGTGTCAAGGCTATATGGAACAGTAATACCCGGTTTATCTTTTTCCGGTAATTTCCACAATCGCTTTAATTCCATATCAACCTTCCGGGTTAATTAAGTCAGAAATTTCCGTATAATCCTGACATTTCTGAGTCGAAAACCCTAGTTTTGTCAGGATTATACGAATAAAGCTGACTAATCAAATGGATAATAGTACGCACCAACAGATTTTACTAAAAATTCAAGCCACCGAACCCGGAACTGTTCTGTTTATCACTGATTTTTTGGCAGAGGGTTCGGATCACGCCATTCATAAAAGCTTATCGCGGCTTGTCCAGCAAAAAATGATCAACCGCCTGGGTAAAGGTATTTACCTTAAACCTAAGTACGATGCTGTTTTTGGACCTATTCTCCCATCGCTAGAATCTATCGCCCGCCAGATCGCTGCCAATGAACATGTCATCATCCGCCCGACAGGCAGTTATGCCCTAAACAAACTGGGTCTTTCCACGCAGGTACCAACTAAAGTTGTATTCCTGACTAACGGTAGCCGCCGGACGATCCGGATCGGAAAAGGCACTATTCAATTTAAACCCACCACACCTAAGAAACTGGCGGCACAGAATGATGTCGTTTTCTTTGCTATCCAGGCCTTAATAACGCTTGGTGAAAAAGGAGCAACCGAAAAAGTCATCCAGCTACTGACTGATCGCCTCCGTCCGATTGCTTCGGCTGTAATCCGGTCAGATGCACGGCACGCACCGCGCCATGTTTACAAAACTTTATATCAAATCGCAGATAAACTCGATAAAAATGACTGAATTTCTTCAATTTCCAGAAGACACTCGGCGTGAACTAATCATCCAGGTAAGTGCACAAAAGGGGATGACCATGCAAGCCATTGAAAAAGATTGGTGGGTCACTATTGTGCTGAAAGCACTTTTCTCCATGCCGCAGGCTCCTCATTTTATTTTTAAAGGAGGTACTTCACTAAGCAAAGGATGGAAACTGATTGAGCGTTTTTCAGAGGACATCGATATTGCTCTATCACCGGAAGCATTCGGAAGAGAATATAAAATCGCACCCACCCATTCTTACGTGAAGGCCTTAAAAAAAGAAGGTTGTGCATTTACGAATACCGTTATCAAAGATGCGTTAGCGCGTAAATTAATTGAGCTAGGTATTCCTGCGAATCTAGTATCGATAGAAGCAGAAGCTGTAAATGTGGAAATGCCTGATAAAGATCCACAAGGTCTTTACGTACTTTATCCTTCCTTATTTGATCCCAGTGCCTACATTCCCAATGCAGTTAAAGTGGAGTTTGGTGTGCGCTCATTAAGGGAACCGTTTGCAACCGTTCCTATTCGGTCAATCCTCGCTGAAGAAACGCAAAGTTCTTCGTACGTAGAGACGCCTATTCCAGTTACCGCGGTTGAACCCCGGAAAACGTTTATAGAAAAACTGCTCCTTCTTCATGAAAAATTCCAAATTGGGATGGTTACCGACGAAACTGGCGAACGACAATCCCGTCATCTTTACGATTTACGCGAACTCAACCGAAAAGGAATCGCGGAACACGCTATGAGGGATACAACCTTATATGCACTGCTCTTGGAACACCGCCGCCACTATGTGCGTCATAAGAAGATTGACTATTCTAAAATGGAATTGCCCGCACTACTTTTCTTGCCACCACAGCCACTCCTTGAATTTTTCCGGAAGGATTATGAACTAATGCTCGTAGAAATGATTTATGGTGAGGCTCCTGATTTTGAAACTATGATGCAGGACCTACGAGCGTTAAACCTACAACTGGTTGCGACTGGTCACGCTAAAACAGATGCCAATGAAGAAACCAAAACTGATTTACGGCAAATCAATGATCCGGATGCTAAAGGATCCTGAGACTAAACGCCATTGACATCTGTCAGGGTCTAACAATTTAATTGTGAAATTTTCAAAGTCGAAAATTTCTCCTATTTTGACTATCATGAATACCCACGCCATCAATTGGTTCGAGATCCCGGTCAGTAATTTCGAACGGGCCAAGGCCTTTTACGAGACCATCTTCCAGTACCAGATGCCGGAAAATACCATGGGACCGGCGAGGATGGGATTCCTGCTATATGATTTCCAGAATGGTGGTCGAGGCGGTGCTATTGTACATAACCCGGACTTCTACCAGCCATCGGCCAATGGATCATTGATCTACCTGAACTGTGAACCGGACTTGTCCATTGTTTTAAACCGCGTAGAAAATGCAGGAGGAAAAATCCAAACGCCTAAGACGGAAATAGGTCCTGGGCTGGGCTTTTGGGCGCTGATGCTGGATAGTGAAGGGAATAGAGTTGCGCTGCACTCAATGAAATGATTTTGGAAAACAATCATTCTGTAATACAAACATTCAGGCAATCAGGAGTGGCATCCGGATATCTGGATTCCAACTCCTGATTGCCTGAATGACTGTATTACTGATTGTCTGGCTTGCCAAACAGGTACTCCTCCATCAACTCGCCTATCGCATTATACCTCACAAACTTCAAAAGCTTTCCATTACTATCATAGTGCCTCCACTCCCCTTCCCGCACATTATGTTTATAGTTCCCCCGTTGGCGGGATCCATCGATACTAAACTCTTCCCATGCTCCTTCCCGCATACCGTTCAGAAACACCCC
Source organism: Sphingobacteriales bacterium (assembly GCA_046317915.1). Classification (GTDB taxonomy): domain Bacteria; phylum Bacteroidota; class Bacteroidia; order Chitinophagales; family Chitinophagaceae; genus Pollutibacter. The sequence goes on along the minus strand of JBKCVJ010000049.1, from coordinate 5,530 downwards.
GTCTTCCCGCGGTTTCCCATCGGCATAATATGAACTGTAATTGCCATGCAAGAGCGCTTCCTGAAACGGAGGACGATACACATCGGTAGCATGCACCGTATTGTCGGCCACCCGATCCATCAATTCATCACGGGAGAGCGCCGGCGCATTCACCATGTCTGACCGGAAACGCACGCCTTTATTTGCCGCTCCTTCATCGCCATACCAATAACTGACCCTGTAAAACTGAATGGCTTCGGAAACGGGCTTCTGGGAAATGGCATACACCTTCATCTTGGGCTGCCGGAGGATCTCATCCTTTACCGCACTCAGCTTGCGGGAACTGAAATGCCAGATCACCCTGGTTTTTCCATTTGGATACCAGCTTTTCCACTCACCATCCGGAACATTGCCGACAAACTTGCCCGAATCGCACAATGTGCCAGACTTGTACCAGCTGTTCCAGGTTCCGTAAAGCTTATTCTTTTTGAGATTGGCGTTGATTTGGGTAACGCCATTGTCGTGGTAACCCACCAGATTCTCTTCAGCCTTTTTGGATGCTGGCTTGGGTTTTACCGGGGCATGGCTTAGGAGGAACACACCCAGGCAGAACATCACCGGGATAATGTATAACTTTTTCATGTTTGACAAGCGGTACAAATTTAACATGTCCCGCGGCAATATGTTTATATTTGACAAAACAATTCGATGAGTTTGAGATTGGCCACCCTGGCAACCCTGTTAGTAGTGATCGCAGCTTGTAGCGCCCCCCATGAAGTATCTACCTCAGCCACTGGCTCCAAGAGCTATGTAGCGCCCGGCTATGAAAAGAAAAAATACAACAAGATCATGGTGATGGCACTGTTGGCAGACAATACCTACCGCAAACGTGCTGAAAATTCACTGGTGACGGAACTCAAAGCACGCGGCTTTAAGGTGATCCCTTCTACAGATATTTTCACCAATGAAATGCTGAAAGACACGGCGGCCCTGCGCTCCACCGCCGAAGCCAACGGTGTGGATGCGGCCATCACCATACAGTTCCTCGGCGCTGTAAGCAATGTATCCGACCAGGGAAAATACAACGGCAGTATGTACAGCTTTTTCGGTACGCCATATGCAGTGGTAGACATCGAAACCTTTAATGTAAGAACAGGAATGGTGCAGCTGGATCTTTTCACTGCAGAAAAGCTCGGCACACAATACCGCACAGGTCTTCCTTTCAAGATCAGCAACGGGATCGAGTCCGCTTTTGCAGAGTTCGGCATCCAGGCGAGGCGCAGGTTGATTGACGACAGGATCCTGTAACGATGGCCATCCATCGATCCACCATACAGCTGCTCCGGTTTCGGTTTTCCGTTTTTTTATTGCCGGTTTACCTCTTTGCTGTCAGCCAGGTGGAAAAGATCGATGTGCCCGGACTGATCCTTTCATTTTTTATCCTGCACTTGCTCGTCTATCCCGCCAGCAATGGATACAATTCCTATATGGACCGGGATGAAAGCAGTATTGGCGGCGTGAAAAATCCACTACAACCCACAAAGCAATTGTACCACGCCAGCTTGTTGCTGGATTCGCTGGCCGTATTGTTGTCGCTGGCGGTAAGTGTATATTTTTCGATGGGCATCCTGCTCTATATCCTCGTTTCCCGTGCTTACAGTTACCGGGGGATCAGGCTAAAAAAATATCCTATCCTCGGTTATCTCAGTGTGGTGATCTTTCAGGGTGCAGTGACTTTCGCCATCAGTTATCATGCATGTAGTGTTGATCATCCCCAGCAGTTTCCCTGGCTGCCTGCTATCGCAAGCAGTTTGTTGATCGGCGGCTTCTATCCACTTACACAAGTATATCAACACGAAGCAGACAAGGCCGATGGTGTGCGTACGATAAGTCGCATGCTTGGCTACCGCGGCACCTTTGTTTTCTGTGCCTTGCTTTATTCTGTTGCGATGTTCGCGCTTTTCCTGTATTTTACAGACAGAGGCCAACAGACGCGATTCTTTGTCTTCTCAACCTTCCTGCTTCCCGTGTTGTTCTATTTTCTTCGGTGGGCAAGAAAAGTGTGGCATGATTATTCTGCCGCCAATTTTTCCAATACCATGACCATGAACCTGGTAGCCTCCGTTTGCACCAACCTGGCATTTTTGGTATTGTTAATCTGGAATCACATTGAGTAAAATTATTGCCATCGGCACTGCCCTTCCACCGTTTAAGCATGAGCAGGAAGATATCCTCAGCTTCATGAAACAGCTCTATGCCTTCAATGAGCAGGATCATCGTAAGCTGCGGTTCTTGTACCGGCACAGTGGCATCGAACATCGATATTCATTTATCCCCGACTATAGCAGACCGTTGCCTGATTGGAAATTCTATCCGCATTCAGAAAGTATGGAACCCTTTCCTTCACTTGAAATGCGCATGCAATGGTTTAACCGATACGCCCCATCGCTTTCTTTGGAGGCCATCCGAAAATGCCTGGATCACAAGATCAAGGCCGAGGAGATCACGCACCTCATCAGTGTGAGTTGTACGGGCATGAGTGCACCGGGGCTGGATCTTCAAGTGATGGAACTGCTGGACCTGCCAAAACATATTTTCCGAACCTCGGTCAATTTCATGGGCTGCTATGCTGCCATCCATGCCATGAAATTGGCGGATCATATTTGCCGATCCACGCCTGATGCAAAGGTTCTGATCTTTTGTACCGAGCTCTGCACGCTCCATTTACAAAAAGAACCCACGGTAGATAATCTTGCCTCCGGTTTGTTGTTTGGCGATGGATCTGCAGCTGCCTTGATCACCGGCGATACCCATCCTGCAAAGGGGATCCGGCTGGATCATTTCTATGCCGAAGTGGCCCCCAAAGGAAAAAAAGATATGAGCTGGGAACTCAGTTCCACGGGCTTTCAGATGACCCTCAGCAGTTATGTACCTGACCTGATTGAAGAAGACATGGCGGCATTGGTGAACCGGGCCCTCGAAGCCGGTAAACTGCATCGGGACGATATTGAACACTGGTGCGTGCATCCCGGAGGCAGAAAGATTCTTGAAGCGATGGAGAAGAGTGTTCACATTAATCCTGCTCAACTGAACAACAGCTACCGCGTGTTGCAACAAAACGGCAACATGAGTTCTGCAACCATCTTGTTTGTCCTAAAAGAATGGCTGTATGCAAAGGCCGGGGAACACATCTTTGGCGTGGCCTTCGGACCCGGACTCACCATGGAAACCTTTATCGGAACCACTACTTAAGTGCCATGGATTTCACACAACGCGCAAATACCCGGGAACTGCTTGATGAAGACGATATTCCGTTTGCGGATATCCGGAAAAACATGGAAGAGCTGGAGGTGATCAACACCTGGCTGGGCGGACATGCCATCACGATATCTGGTTTCAAATCCATGCTGGGTGAACGAAAATCCATTCATGTTTGCGAAGTGGGTTGTGGCGGCGGGGATAACCTCAAGGCCATCGCAAAATGGTGTGCGAAAAAAGGTATCCAAGTACAACTTACCGGCATCGATATCAAAGACACCTGTGTGGATTATGCACACATCAATCTCAACGGCTACGAAGTAAACCTGATCACCAGCGATTACCGGGATGTGCAGTTCAATGAAAAACCGGATATCATTTTTTCTTCCTTGTTCTGTCACCATTTTTCCAATGAAGAGATCGTGAAAATGTTGCACTGGAAAAAAGAACAGAGTACGGTGGGCTTTTTCATCAACGACCTGCAACGCCATCCCCTGGCCTATCACAGCATACGGCTGATCACGAAATGGCTGTCTTCATCTTACCTCGTACAAAATGATGCGCCGATCAGCGTGACGAGAGGATTCTCACGTGCCGACTGGAAAAAAATTGTTTCTTCTGCCGCACTCCAGGGATCTTCGGGTATACATTGGCGTTGGGCTTTCCGATGGCTGATCCTTCATCGCTCATGAATACCTCATCCACATATGATGTTGCCGTGATCGGCGGTGGCCTTGCAGGCCTAACCACCTGTATTCAGCTGGCAAGAGCCGGATGGAAGGTGGTGCTGTTTGAGAAAGAGAGCTATCCCTTTCACCGGGTCTGCGGGGAATACATCAGCCTGGAATCAAGGACTTTTTTGCGTGGCTTGGGGATCGATGACGTTGCATTGGATCTTCCAATCATCGATCAATTACAGGTATCTGCGCCTAATGGCAAGCTCCTGGAACAGCGGCTGCCACTGGGCGGAATGGGCATCAGCAGGTATCGGCTGGATCAGCTATTGGCCGGGATCGCCATCAACACTGGTGTGCAGATCATGGATCACACGCGGGTGAATGACGCAGTCTATGACGATGATGGATTCAACATACAGACACCAGGAGGAAACTACCGGTCACGTATAACCGTAGGTAGTTTCGGGAAGCGATCCAATCTTGATGTGAAAATGAACCGCGACTTCATCCGGCAGAAAGCATCGGGTCTTAACAATTTCATCGGCATCAAATATCATATCCGGTATGCGCATCCTCGGGATACCATCGTACTACACAATTTTTCCGATGGCTACTGTGGGATGTCGGCCATAGAAAACGGGCTGAGTTGTTTATGTTACCTCACTACCGCGGCAAATCTGGAGCGCAGTGGAAAATCCATTCCCCGGATGGAGCAGGAGATTCTCAGCCAGAACCCTCATCTGGAGCGGATCTTCCGGGATGCCGACTTTGTATTCCGCGAGCCGGTGGCTATTTCACAGATCAGTTTTGCGCAGAAATCATTGATTGAAAATCACATCCTGATGGCAGGTGATGCAGCGGGAATGATCACGCCATTGTGTGGCAATGGGATGAGTATGGGGATGCACGCGGGAAAGATCATGACGGGAAAGATTGATTTGTTTCTTTCAGGGAAGATCAACCGGCAGGAGATGGAAGCATCTTATGAAAGGGACTGGAAAGAACGATTCTCCGGCAGACTGCGGACAGGCAGGATGATCCAGCGGATGTTTGGCAAGCCGATGATGACCAATGTATTTATTTCTGCAATGAAGCCTTTTCCCGGCGCGGTGAAATGGTTGGTGAAGCAGACGCATGGGGTGGAGTTCTGAGTTTTTATTTTGGCAAGCCAGGCATACGATAATACAGTAATACTGACATTCAGGAGTTGACGTCCAGGTATCCTGATATCCAGGATACCAACTTCAGTCTTCCTGAATGATTGTATTACAGTATGGCTGGCTTGCCAAATTAATACCAATTAATACTGATGCGTTGCCAACATCACCAACGTACACGCCTCCACCGCCTCAATCCCCTTTGACACTGCCAGATCCGCAAGTTCCGGATTCTCCGTTCCCGGATTAAAAATGATCCGGCGCGGATGAAGCGCCAGGATCTCATCATAATAAGACTGCTGATGATCCGGGTTGAGATAAAGCGTCACCGTATCAATATCTTCTGCTTTTCTGATCTCTGTTTCCACCATCACATCTTTCACCACCGTTTGCTTTCGGCCCACGGCTACTACGGAATGCCCATGCGCACGCAAACGATCTATCGCCATAAAACTATAG
>JBKCVJ010000048.1:0-20161 GCA_046317915.1 Sphingobacteriales bacterium | reverse complement strand
TAACGGGTTCGCTCACGCCTGGTCTCAGAGAGTTTCCTGGCGATCTCTTTGTAGACATCGGGCTCCAGGTATTTCATAGACAGATCCTCGAGTTCTGTCTTGATATTGTACAGGCCCATGCGGTGCGCCAGCGGCGCGTATACATACACTGTCTCTGAAGCAATCTTGAGTTGTTTCTCCGGCTTCATGCTCTCTAATGTGCGCATATTGTGCAGCCGGTCTGCCAGTTTGATCAGGATGACCCGAGGATCATCCGTGAGTGTGAGCAGGATTTTCTTGAAGTTCTCTGCTTGTTGTGTGGAGTTATTGTCAACCACATTGGAGATCTTGGTGAGCCCGTCTATGATCCTGGCGATCTCGCTTCCAAATTCTCTTTCAATATCATCGAGGGAAATATCTGTGTCTTCAACCGTATCATGCAGGAGGGCACAGATGGTGGAGCGAACACCGAGGCCAACCTCTTCCACGCAGATCCGGGACACGGCCAGGGGGTGCAGGATATAGGGTTCGCCAGACTTCCGGCGCATGGTTTTGTGGGCCTCCACGGCCATTTCAAAGGCGCGGCGCACCAATTCCTTATCCCCGGGTTTCAGCCTGGGTTTGATGACCCTTAAGAGAGCCCGGTACTGGCGCACGATTTCCTTCCTCTCCTGCTCCGCTGTGAGGTTGTATTTGGGGACCGCCTGTTCCTGATCTACCAACTGCATAATCCCAAATTTACTGAAAACAGGGCTTCCATACACCAAAAATGGTTACCTTTGCAACCCCTTAAGCGCATGTGGCGTAATTGGTAGCCGCGCCAGACTTAGGATCTGGTGTCGTGAGACGTGGGGGTTCGAGTCCCTCCATGCGCACAAAGTTGGCAGTTAACAGTTAGCAATTGGTAATTAGAACCAATTGCCAATTGCTAACTGTCAATTGCAATAAACTAAACTTATGCCTACAGTTACAAGAGAAAACATTGGTTTACTTATCGATAAGATCACAGTTACCGTGCAAACCGAAGATTACCTGGCTTCTTTTGAGAAGCAGCTCAAGCAGTTTGCCAGGAATGCAAACATCCCCGGTTTCCGGAAAGGAATGGTTCCGGCCGGTGTAGTAAAGAAAATGCACGGTCCGGCCCTGTTTGCCGATGAGGTATTGCGCAGTGTGGAGAAAAAACTAGTTGATTACCTGCAAGGTGAACAGCTTGACATTTTTGCCCAGCCCATACCCAGCGCAGAAAACAGCGCGGACCAACTTAACATGAACGCACCTTCTGATTATAGTTTTTCCTTTGAAATTGGCCTTAAGCCTGCGTTTGACCTCAATCTGCCTTCTGTTTCCCTTCCCCGGTACAAAGTGAATGTAACCGAAGAAATGGTGAATGATGAGATTGAAAGGTTGCAGGCCCGCCTCGGAAAGATGTCTGAGCCGGAAGTGGTTGACAACGAGGAGAATGTATTGAACGTGACTTTTGAAGAAGAAGGTGTGGAGAATGCGCCTAAAAAAGAGAATTCACTGTTGGTAAAATATTTCACATCTGCCTTCCGCTCTACATTGATGGGATTGAAGAAAGACAGTACCGTTACGGTTGACCTTCGTTCTGCCTTTGAAGAAAAAGAAAGGGAGTGGCTGATCAAGGATCTGGGTGTTGATGGTTCAGATGCTTCTCTGGATAAGAAATATACGATGACCATTGTTAAAGTGGGTCTCGTGGAAAAGCGTGAACTGAACGAAGAATTCTTCAAAGAGGCGTTTCCTACCAAGGAAATAAAGACTGAAGAGGAAATGCGCCAGCTGATCCGTGAGGACATCCAGAAACAATGGGATAACCACGCCCGCAATCTTCTGCACCATGAATTGTACCATGTATTACTGGAGAAAACAACGATGGACTTCCCAGAGTCTTTCCTTAAAAAATGGATGCAGAGCGGTGGTGAAAAACTAAAGAGTGCCGAAGAAGTGGAGAAAGAGTTTCCAACATTCAAAGACCAACTGCGCTGGACGCTGATCAGCGATAAGATCGTAAAAGAAAATAACCTGGATGTGAATCCCGAAGAGCTGAAAGAATATATGCGTCAGCAGATCCTTGGCTATTTTGGCGGGATGAGCATGGATGGTAATATTGAGTGGCTAGATAGCTACGTGGACCGTATGCTGAAAGATGAGCAGCAGGTGGAAAGTTCATACCGCAGGCTGATCACCGAAAAACTTTTCGGATGGGCCGAGCACCAGATCAATGCGCAGGAAAAACCGATTTCCAGCGAAGAATTCCTGAAGCTACAGGAACAACACAATCATCACGATCACTAGATAAAAAGGCGCCAAGAGCGCCTTTTTTAATGCGGTAATTTGGCAATGCGGCGATGCGGCAATGAAGAGACGCAGCGGGATAGTAATGATCCATTGGCGGGATATCTCCTGCCGCTTTGTCCGGTTTTGATGGCTAGCACAGTTTTGGACAGCCAAAAGCTTTAAATTGCCTAGTAATCAAAATTCCTATTATGGATCTTGGAAAAGAGTTTGAAAAATATGCTGTAAAGCACCGCGGTATTTCCAGCAATACACTTCATGGATATACCAATCACATGGTGACCAATCTTACACCCAATATCATCGAGGAACGCCCGATGAATGTTGCGGTTATGGATGTTTATAGCCGTCTGATGATGGACAGGATCATTTTCCTGGGCTATCCCATCAGCGATGAAGTGGCCAATATCATTACTGCCCAGCTTTTGTTTCTTGACAGTACGGACCGTCAGCGGGATATCCAGATGTACATCAACAGCCCTGGGGGCTCGGTATATGCTGGGATGGGTGTATATGACACCATGCAGTACGTAACTCCTGACGTTTCAACAATCACGATAGGCGTTGCTGCCAGTATGGCTGCCGTATTGATGTGCGCCGGCGCGCCCGGAAAACGCACCGCCCTGAAACACTCAAGGATCATGATGCACCAACCCAGTGCAGGCGCCGGTGGTCAGGCGAGTGATATCGAAATCACTGTTAACCAGGTAAAAAGGCTGAAGCGGGAACTGTATGAAGTTGTTGCGAACCATAGTGGACAGGACGTTGAGAAAATCGCGGCTGATTTTGATCGCGATTTCTGGATGACGGCCCTTGAAGCCAAAGAATATGGTTTGGTAGATGACGTACTGTTGCTGAACCCCAGAAAACAAAAATCCTAACCAACCCAATCAAAGATTGTATGCAATACATCAAGAATAAGAATCCTTTCAGAATGGATGACGAGGAAGAACCCAAGGTTCCTGAAAATCCAATGGAGAAGATGATCAGTGCGGCTCAGTTCGATAAAAAATTCATTGAGCAACGCAAGATATTTCTCTGGGGTGCTGTTGATGATAGAAGCGCAAAAGATATTACGGCAAGACTGTTATATCTGGAAGCCATCGATCCAGGCAAAGAAATTAAGTTCTATATCAATAGCCCGGGTGGTGTGGTCACCAGCGGTATGGTGATCTATGATACCATGCAAATGATCTCTTCGCCGGTTTCCACTATTTGTATGGGAATGGCCGCTTCAATGGGCTCGATCCTGCTGAGCGGTGGTGAAAAAGGCAAACGGTTCATCTATCCCCATGGCGAGGTCATGATCCATCAGCCCAGCGGCGGTGGACAAGGAACCTCTGCTGACCTCGAGATCATGGCGGAACAGATCCGTAAGATCAAGGCCCTGGGTGCACAAATTCTGGCAGACAACTGTGGGCAGACTTTCGAGAAAGTCATGAAAGATTTTGACCGCGACTACTGGATGGATGCGGAAGAGTCCGTGAAGTATGGCATCGTAGACGGAGTGATGAGCAAAATCGACTGATCCTTTTAACAATAATGCGGATTTCAGCTTCCTGCTGAGGCTTGGATTATCAAGGAGTTAGGGTGCACAGCCATCCAGACTGCTTTTCAGCCTCCAGGAAACTGGAATCCGCCATTTTTTTGTTTTACCTTTACCCACCTAAATTGAGAGAATGGCTAAATCAACTTTGCATTGTTCATTCTGTGGCCGAAGCCGTGACGAGGTCAAGATCCTGATCGCGGGCCAGGATGGACATATATGCGAAAACTGTGTGGAGCATGCAAGAGAAATTATTGAGCAGGAATTGATAGTGCGTACAGACGCCTCAAATCCCAACTATAAACTCACAGTCCGTAAACCCATAGAAATCAAGAAATTCCTGGACGAGTATGTCATCGGTCAGGATGACGCGAAAAAAGTTTTGTCTGTTGCCGTATACAATCACTACAAGAGGCTTCAGTACAAGGTTGCGGACAATGATATTGAGATCGATAAGAGCAATATCATCATGGTGGGCGAAACAGGTACTGGCAAAACCTTGCTGGCTAAAACCATCGCAAGGCTGTTAAATGTTCCTTTCGCGATTGTGGATGCAACCGTGTTTACGGAAGCAGGGTATGTTGGGGAAGACGTTGAGTCTATCCTTACGAGGTTGCTGCAGGTTTGCAATTACGATGTAGCGGCAGCAGAAAAGGGTATTGTATATATCGATGAGATCGATAAGATCGCCAGAAAAGGAGACAATCCTTCTATCACAAGGGATGTTAGCGGTGAGGGTGTGCAACAGGGTATGTTGAAGTTGCTGGAAGGAACGGAAGTACTGGTTCCCCCGCAGGGCGGCAGGAAACATCCTGAACAGAAACTGATCAAGGTCAATACCCAAAACATCCTGTTCATTTGCGGAGGCGCTTTTGATGGCATAGACAAGATCATCGCAAGAAGAGTAAACACCAATTCCATCGGATTCAATGTGAACAAGGAAGAACAGGAAATGATGAAGAAAAACCTGTTGCAGTTTGTTAACGCGCAGGATCTCAAAGCTTTCGGCCTCATTCCTGAACTGTTAGGTCGCTTGCCTGTGGTAACCTATCTCAACCCGCTGGATGCGGCCACCTTGAGGGCTATTCTCACGGAACCAAAGAATTCACTGGTAAAACAATATACCAAACTGTTTGAACTGGAAGGTATTGAACTCACTATAGAAACGCCTGTGTTGGATTTCATGGTTTCCAAAGCCATGGAATATAAACTGGGTGCCAGGGGTCTTCGCTCCATTTGCGAAGGCATTCTCACGGATGCGATGTTTGAGCTACCCTCCTCCAATAAAAAGACATTCACCCTCACACTGGATTATGCACAGCATAAGTTCGATAAGTCAAAAATGAGCGTGTTGAAAGTAGCTTAAGTGCTAATTAAAAAGTAAAAAGTCAAAATTCTAAAAAGTCATTATTTTTTTTGACTTTTGAATTTTGACTTTTTACTTTTTAATTGTTTGGAATGAACGACTTAATAGAACGCCTGAAAGCTGCCGGACTAACCGAGGAGCAGGCCATTAAAGCCATTACCATCATCAAGGACTTTGCGAAGGAAAAATTCCCAATCTTCGGTGGTGCCATCGATAAACTGTTCGATAAGTACCAGATCAGGAAAGATGATGATTTCCTGGAGTGATCGACTATCGATTATTGACTATAGAGCAAATTCTCTAATAGCCAATAATCAGTTTTTTTCAATAGTCGATAATGGATTTGAGGACTAGTTTGCTTCTTCTACATTCAGACGCTCAACAACTTCATTCCTGATGTTGAAGCTCTTCTTGTATTGGCTGTTCTGTGCGTCAATAACAAAGTCCAGACGTGAGTAGTCGTTACGAACAACTTTCACCAGCTTTGCAAATTCGCCCTTGCGGATGATCTCGCGGTACAATTCAACGCCATTCTCATCAAGGATCCTCAGTGTCTGCTTCTGGTTGCCGTTTTGGCGAAGAGACACTTCAAAATTGATGAAGTCCGGGTTAGAACCCACGAAACGAACTTCAGGTGTGTTTGCTTTTTCAGTGGTGAATTTTTCCACTGCTACAACTGTTTGCGCGTTAACAGTAGTAACGGTAGCAACGGCCAGCACTGCGGACAAGACGAGAGATTTGAAAAGATTCCTGTTCATATGCTTGATTTTTGGTGACACTTATTCAACATGGCAAATCGTTCAAGCAGCAGAGTTGGTTTGTGTACTAAGTACACATTGATTAATACCAAAAGGAAGGAAAGGTAACCTGGGGCAATGGGGCAATTTGAAAATGCGGTAATGCGACAATGAAAAACCCCTTGAAAATCAAGGGGTTATAGTGGCAAAAAATCGATGTCGTAACATTAACTTAATAAAGATCGGGCGATGACCGTCTTTTGGATTTCAGAAGTTCCTTCCCCGATGGTGCATAATTTGGAATCCCTATAGTATTTCTCAACCGGAAAATCTTTGGTGTATCCATAACCGCCGAAAATCTGAACGGCATCGGTAGAAACTTTTACAGCTACCTCACTGGCAAAATATTTTGCCATGGCCGATTCCTTGGTCATAGGCAGTTTACGATTCTTCAGATCAGCTGCCTGGAGTGTCAACAACTCAGCAGCTTCAATTTCCGTAGCCATATCTGCGAGCTTGAATGATATCCCCTGGAAATTAGCGATGGGCTGATCAAATTGCTTTCGCTCTTTTGAATATTGCAATGCCGCTTCATAAGCACCTTTTGCAATACCAATGCTTAACGCGGCAATAGAGATCCTTCCGCCATCCAGAATTTTGAGTGCCTGCCTGAATCCATCACCCACATCACCTAAGCGTTGTGCATCTGAAATCCTGCAACCATCAAAAATCATTTCAGCAGTTTCACTGGCACGCATACCCAATTTGTTTTCTTTCTTTCCTCCACTGAATCCTGGCGTACCGCGTTCAACAATAAATGCTGTACTGTTACCACTGGTTCTGGGTTCTCCGGTACGTGCAATCACTACTGCCAGCTGTCCACTCCTGCCGTGGGTGATCCAGTTCTTGGTTCCATTCAATATCCAATCATCTCCATCTTTCACTGCTGTTGTTTGCATGTTGCCAGCATCTGAACCGGTATTGGGTTCAGTAAGTCCCCATGCCCCAATCCACTCCCCTGTGGCAAGCTTTGGCAAATACTTCTGCTTCTGCGCTTCGTTCCCAAAACTCATGATATGACCCGTACAAAGGGAATTGTGCGCGGCCAAGCTCAATCCCACCGATCCGCAGACCTTTGCGATCTCTTCAATCACGGCAACATATTCAAAATAGGATAATCCGGATCCGCCATACTCCTCAGGAACAAGAACACCCATCAGTCCCAGTTTTCCCATCTCCCGAAATACATGAGCAGGGAACTCTTGAGATTCATCCCACTCCATCACAAATGGCTTGATGTGCTGCTGTGCAAAATCTTTTGCCACTGCCGCTACCTGGTCCGTGATCTCCGCTCTGTTGAACTGCATATGCCTTGTTTACCGTTTTAAAGGCATAAATATACTAACAACTGTTAGTTAAATTGCAAGTAGGGCCCAACTTTTCTTAACCATTCTGGTGTTAGCAAGGCGATCTTCAACAACTCCTCTTCTTGACGGAAAGGACCATGTTGTTCGCGGTATTTCACGATAGCCCTTGCTTCTGAGTAAGTTATATAGGGATGTGCCGCCAGGCTATCAATACCAAGTTCATTGAGGGTAAGCTTCCGGGGGTTCGGTTCTGCTATGGTGAGATAGGGTTTAATGAGCTGAAATACAGAATCCCGGAGTCCATACACCTCTGCTACTTGCTCGGGTGAATAAAAACCACCGCATTTATCCCTGAACTGGATAATCCGCCTGGCAAGGGTTGGTCCGATGCCCGGCAATGCAATGAGTGCAGTGGTGTCTGCTAATGAAAGATCCACTACGTCAATCGTTCGTTTTTGAAATGGCCTGGGCTTATATTCGTCTGGTGATGATCTGGGATATTGCCGATATGCATTTGACCGCAAAGTTGTTCCACGAAGATTTGCAATCCTGGCATAAGGCATGATACGCGTGATAACATCGCGCCTGATGCCGTATATCTTTTGCAGATCCTCCTTTACCCTAAACTGGCCCCCTTTGGATTGGAAGCGGCGTATGGTTTGCAGATTGCGTTCAGTGATCCCCATGTTAAGCCAGGTTTGGTCGTCTGCTGTGTTAGGATCAAAAAGAACGAACTTAAGTTCATGGATCACTACCTCTTCTTTCACAGGTTTGCTTGCAAGAGCATGATCTGCCAGACGGATCACCTCCGGATCCAATTCCTGCCGATGAAAATATTTAGGTAACAACCAGATGCTGGCAATTAACATCGCAAGCAGGAGTGCTCCTGTTCTTTCCTTCTTACTGATCACCAGGTATGATAAAAGCCATTTCTTCATGTATCAAAATTGGCTTCAAAACAGTGCCAGTTCCAAAGGAAAAACAACGATCCTCGATGTTTTTTTACTGTTCAGATGGAGAGGGCGAGGCCATCATATGCGAGATGAATTCCGCTGGGAAGCGTTGCTTCCACGAGCGCGTGTAAACCGAGCTGGTGAGAGATATGTGTGAAATAGGCCCGGGGAACTTCCAGTTCCTGAACCAATGCGATGGCTTCGTCAAGGTTGAAATGGGAGATATGTTTTTCTTTTCTGAGCGCGTTCACCACCATCACTTCCGATCCCCTTACTTTAGCCTTAGCGTCTTCATCAAGCCGGTTGGCATCTGTGATGTAGGTGAAGTTGCCAAACCGAAAACCAAGGACCGGCATTTTCAGGTGCCACACTTCAATTGGAACGATCAACAGGTCCCTTACCTGAAATGGTTTGTCGTCAATCTGATTGAGCTGGATCTCTGGCACACCCGGATAACGGTTCTCAGCAAAGGCGTAATAATAATCCCTACGCAAGGCTTCTTCGGTGAGGGAATTGGCGTACAACTGCATGGGTTGCCTGCTGAAGAAATTAAATGCCCTGACATCATCAAGGCCGGCAATATGGTCTTTGTGCGGATGCGTAAACAGGATGGCATCCAAATGTCCGGTTTTTGTACGAAGCATCTGGTAACGGAAATCAGGTGTTGTATCCACTACGAGGGTGGTATCGGCGGACTTGACCATAATGCTGCTTCGTAAACGGTTGTCTTTGGGATCGGGCGAGCTGCATACCTCGCAATTGCAGCCGATCATCGGTACACCACTACTGGTGCCTGTTCCAAGAAAGTTTATATCTAATGACGGGTAGGCCATCTGTACAAATGTACAATTCATTTACCCGAGTACTCACCTTGCCGTGCTGTCTTTCTGCTTCTTGTGCAAATAGAATTTCAATGTCATGCCAAATGCATCAACGGTGGGTATCTCCGGCTGGTTTGCAAACTGGTGGCTCCAGAAAACTTCATAGTTGATCTTCTTGGTGACCTTTATCTCTACACCGAGCTGTGAACGGAAACGATTCACGGAACCATTCCCGAAATTGGCGTAGTATTCCATCAACCCGCTCAAGGTGAAAAAAAGAAAATCGGTGTGCAGATCTTTATCGAGCGAAACCCTTGGTCTGTACCTGCCTTTAATATCCCCCTCGCTAAACCTGAAATCAAAGCGGTTCTTCACTGACATCAGGATATCGAAAGGAAGGTAAAACCTTGAATTGCCTTCTGCAACAAACATGCTCTCCCTGAACGGATCTGCAGTACTCTGCGGTGTGGCACTGTATTGGTAACCGGCCCGCAACCAGAGATACTGGCCGGGCAAGGTTTCAGCATGTCCCTTCCGGATCAGGGTGGTAAATGGAAAAGTAAAATAATCAACAAACACACCTACGGCTCCTTCTGCATAGGAGGATTCCTGCTTTGTTCCAGCCATCGTTCCATACAATCGAAGTTTAGGATTGAAACGATAGTACATATCTATCGATGGCCATACTTCCTGTGCGTTCTTGGATAACTGCGCATCAGCTGTAGTTGCAACACCTACAAAGAACAAGATCAATAATAACCTCTTCGCGGAAAAACGACAATTCATTGCAGGCAGTTAACACGATTTTATACAGGCTGACAATAGATCTATGCTTGGCGTCAATGCTTTCGCATGAAATACAAACTTAAAGACAAGATCAAAACTACTCCTGGGAGTATAAGCATTTCCCAATGCAATCCACTTCGGTCTGTGGCTATGCTGGTGAGGGTAAACACCACAAGGGTTACCAAAATAGTTTCCCAAAGCAATACTTTCAACTCCTTGAAATTGTTAATATTCAACCAGCTTGGAAGCTCATGCATTTCGTCATTATAAATTCCGAACAGACGGATGATCCCAATGGCAAAAATCATGAATACAATACTGACCAAAAACATGTCGAGACCCTTTAACAATTTAAGTCCCGGCTTTTTTTCTTCATCCAGGCCATGGCTGATTAAGATCCTCATACCTTCTACACTTTCAATGATGCCGCCAATGATGAAAAACACAGAGTTCAGCATCATAAAAATCACAACAATCACAAAGAGATAACGGACGTATAACAGTTTTTTAAACATCGCTTTTAGTATTGGTTTGTACGATGAAAGTATTCAAAATCCACTGTTGCATCAGCTTCACTGAAATAGAACCATTAAAAATTAGTAGTCTGTGGTACAGGCCTTTTCGTAGTCAAATATGCGCTCAATTTGCAATATTAAACGCAAAAAATGTTAGGAGAATGGATTTAACGGTTATATAAACTTAGCGGGAAACGCACAGATGGGTTCATTCTTTGTTTTAGTACAAAGTCTCTATGAAAGGTTTTTTGTTTTTAATTCATGCATTCAATCAACAATGGATCCATGCTAGGGAGCAACACCAATAAAAAATATTACGCATCAAGCGAAGCGATATACGCCGTAAGTTCGTCGTACAGCTTACGGTTTTCTGCATGTAGTGTTGCAGGATCTATCGTAAGCACTGGAAGGATATCGATCAGGGTATTGATCCGCCCTTCCGTTTGCAGGAATTTATTTAAAACAACCACTTTTTTCTGTTCCAGGATACAGTAGCCACTCTGGAATGTTCCGCGTTCGTAACGCAGCACATATCCTGATTCTTCAATCATCTTTTCAGCCCTGGTAAGCGTGGCAGCATTCATCTTCAAAGCCATCCGATCAGCATTTTCACAAATGTAACGATAGCCTTGCCGAAGAAGTTCCGGGGTTCGGTAAACTTTTCTACATTCATCTTCCTAAATGTGAATAATCTTGGACCAGTCATATGATGTCATTGTTGTGGGTGCTGGATATGCTGGCCTTTCTGCCGCCCAAAGACTACAAGAGGCAGGAAAAAAAGTGTTGGTCCTGGAGGCCAGGGATCGCGTTGGAGGACGGGTATATACCCATTCCCTTTCCAATGGATCCTATGTTGACCTTGGTGCACAGTGGATCGGGCCAGGGCAGGATCATATGTATGCACTATTGAAGACATATGACCTGCAGCATTTCCCTACCTATGACCAGGGTAAAAGCCTTCTTTGTTGGGATGGAAACAGGAAACCCTACAAAGGACTGATCCCTCCCCTTCCCTTGCCGGCTTTACTGAGCCTCGACAGAGCCATCAAATCAATGAACAGGCTCTGCCGCACCATCGATCCTGCCGCTCCGTGGCAACATCCCAGGGCAAGACAATGGGACAGCATCACCCTACAGGGCTGGATGGATAAAACGATGATGAGCCGAAAGGCGAAGCAATTGTTCACCATCGCGGCGCAGGCGATCTATGCCGTTCACCCTTCTGAAGTCTCATTCTTTTTTGCGCTTTATTACGCCCGGTCAGGTAAAAATTTTGACACCCTGATGAATATCCGGCAAGGCGCACAGGAGTCCCGAATCCTCGGTGGGGCAGATCTGCCCGCCAGAAAAATGGCCGAAGCGCTGGGCCATCATCTTCGCTTATCCCATCCCGCTAGAAAAGTGACCCAGGATGAGGAGGGTGTTGTAGTGGGGGGCGATGGGTTTCAGTTTAAAACGCGGAAACTCATTTTTGCGGTGCCGCCGGTTCTTCTGCAACAGATCCAATGCGCGCCGGCCCTGCCTTCCTCCAAATGGCAGCTCTTTCAGCGCATGCCCATGGGCGCTGTTTGGAAGTGCTATGCCATCTACCCCACACCTTTTTGGCGAAAAGCCGGACTGAATGGTCTTGTAGCCTCTAATAGCGGCCATACGCGTTTGGTGTTCGATAATTCACCGGAAGACGGGTCAAAAGGGATTTTAATGGGTTTTGTGCTGGCGGATGAGGCAAGGGCATTCAGCGCGCTCAGCGATGAGGATAGAAAAGCCTCGATCCTGGCATCATTGGTCAGCTATTTTGGAGCTGAAGCAGCAGCGATAGAAGCCTATACGGATCATGGTTGGCAGGAAGAGGAATGGAGCCGGGGTTGTTATGCCGCCATGATGGGTCCACATACCCTAAGCACTATGGGTATGCATTTGCGAACTCCCATTGGCCATCTGCACTTCGCAGGTACCGAAACGGCAGAGGAATGGAACGGCTATATGGAAGGTGCCGTCCGCTCTGGGTATCGCGAAGCCAACCTCCTGCTGGAAATGATCTGATTACGTAAATGATTCCAGTGCATTAATCTATATTTTTGCCGCATGAAGAAATTCTTCAAGATCCTTTCAACCATACTTGTACTTGCCCTCACCGCATATTTCATCTGGTCTACCCTCGGCCGGACGCCTGCAGCGGTTAATGTTCAGTTACACCTGGACAGCAGTTATGTATTGAATGCGGATTCGGGCAAGGGTAATGTTGTAGGTATTAATGCTTACATGACTCCGGAAGATTATATCACTGCTGATCATTTTGAACAAAAGCTAAAAGGATATCTGGAAGTCTGCAAACAAAAAGGATGGCTGAACGCCAAAACCGTGGTGATCTTTCCGGAATACATCGGCGCATGGCTGGTGGTGGAAGGCGAGAAAAAATCTGTGTATACTAAACCAACCATAGACGAAGCCCTCACCGGTTTTGTGACCTCCAATTTTTTCTCTTACATGCGATCCTGGTTCATGAGTCCGGATTCTGCCGCAGACAAAGTGAAACACTCCGTATTTGCCACCAAGGGCCAGCGCATGGCTGAAGTATACACCGCTGTGTTCAGCAAGCTTGCGAAATCTTATGGGGTGACCATCATCGGAGGATCAATTTTATTGCAGGAACCTCGGGTGCTAAAACAGAAATACATCGATCTCAAAAATGGATCCCTTGAAAACATCACTGCAGTGTTTAATCCGGATGGAAGCCTGCAGCCCGCCCTCACCAGAAAAGCTTTTCCGATTGCCGATGAACTGCCATTTGTGAAAAAATGCCTGCCATCCGAACTGCCGATCTACAATTTACCCATTGGTAAAACATCCGTGATGATCTGTGCTGATTCCTGGTTTCCTGAAAGCTACCAGGCAGTGAATAAAGATTCCCTGACCCTTCTTGCGGTGCCCTCCTATACACAGACCAATCGTTCCATGGGCACGAAATGGGTGGGCTATAGTGGCTTTGACGAACCCAAGGATGTTGACTCCACAGACATTGGAAAGATCACTTTACGCGATGCCTGGTTAAAATATACCATGCCCACAAGGATCAAGTCCATCACCGCGCCTTATGGAATGACGGTTAGCCTGCGCGGCCAGCTTTGGGATTTGGGGACTGATGGAGAACTGATCGTGTACAACCGCGGCCAGGTCTTCTGCCCCCAACCTATGGATGGCGCGTCTTTGGTTAATCTCTGGATCAACTAAAATAGCTAGTAGCTAATGGCTATTTTTGGGGTCTATGAAAACATTCACTCCTCAAGATTCCATCGTCCGGCGCATCTGGGGTAAATCCGATACGGTGCTCTTCATCTTCGCTGGTGCCGCGGCAGAATTTGCGCTCAACAAAGCCGTTGACTGGCTATATTTCACTGGCAAGCTTCCGTCTGATCCTATTGGTCGGTTATTCTCCACCGTTAGTTATGCCAAAGCCATCGTATATGCAACTGAAGAAGATGCACATGCAACAATAGACAAGATCCGTTCCATCCACGGAGCCGTAGAAAAAAGCAGAAACGCACAGATCCCGGACTGGGCATACAGGGATGTATTATATATGCTGATCCACTATTCCATTGCAGCATATGAGTTGCTGGAAAGGCCCATGACAACTGTAGAGAAAGAAGACGTATATGATGTTTTCTACCGAATGGGTGTGCGGATGGAACTGAAAGAACTTCCGAAAAATTATTCAGGATGGCTCAGAGACCGAGACAGGCATATGCAACAGGATTTGGCTTTTGGAAACTATACCGCGGACCTCTTTCTTCAATACAAAAAACACCTCGGAAAAAACAGATACCGCATTTTGATTGAAGCACAGAAATTGGTAGTACCTGCACAAGTGGCTGCGCTTCTTCGTTTTTCAACAACACACTGGCTTGCGCCAACGGTTCCACTGTACAAATTGAGCAGGATGGTGAAACTGGATCACCTGATCAAATGGATGCTGTTGCCTCGTAAATACCAGTCGCAAATCAAAGCTCTTGATATCGCGCCTTAAAATGCCCAGTGCCAAATGCCCAATGCCTACTTGGACGTCATACGCACCACAGGAATGATCATCTCTTCCAAACTCACGCCCCCATGCTGGAAGGTGTTGCGGTAATAGTTCACGTAGTGGTTATAGTTATTCGGATAACAGAGGTATCCATCTTCTTTTGCAAAAATAAAGGATGAATTCACTGTTGGCGAAGGCAACCCCGCTTCTTTAGGGTCTCGCACAGCAAAAACATCACGAGCCTCGTAATTTAGATTACGTCCATGCTTATACCGAAGGTTACTGGTGGTCTGCTTATCACCCACAACCTTATAAGGCGTATTCACCCGCACACTGCCATGATCCGTGGAAAGAATGAGGTTGATTTTTTTATCGGCCACTTTTTTCAAGGCCTGGTACAATGGGGAATGCAGGAACCAGCTTGAGGTCAGGCTACGGTAGCTGGTTTCATCGCTGGCCAGTTCCTTCAGTACTTCCAGTTCTGTACGCGCATGGCTGAGCATGTCCACGAAATTATAGACGATGATATTCAGGTCATAGTTGAGCAAATTATGTGCATTGTCAACCAGTTTCTGCGCCTCATGGTTATTGAGGATCTTGTTGTAGGAGAACTTCACTTCTTCCCTGCGAAGACGCTTCAATTGCCCGCGAAAGAATGCTTCCTCGTGCATGTTCTTGCCGCCCTCTTCTTCATCATTTTTCCAAAGGGTTGGATGTTGCTTCTCGATCTCTAAAGGCATCAATCCGCTAAACACCGCATTCCTGCTGTATTGCGTAGCGGTAGGCAGAATGGAATAAAATGTTTCTTCTTCTGCAATCCTGAAGATCTCCGCAAAAATGGGCTGGATGGCTTTCCACTGATCAAGCCGTAGGTTGTCTATCAGCAACCAGATGGTTGGTACGCCTTTCTCCACATGGGGAAGGATCTTAAACTGAAACAGCGAATGGCTCATGATGGGGGAATCCGAAGATTTTGGGTTCACCCATTTGAGGTAGTTTTTAGAAACGTATTTAAAGAACTCTTTGTTGGCCTCGTTCTTTTGGTTTTGTAATACTTCCTGTAATTCAGGACTATCGCTTTTTGCCATTTCTAATTCCCAATACACCAGCTTGCGATAGATGTCCATCCACTGGTTATAATCCGGATCGCTGTTCAGCGCCATGAACAATTCCCTGAACTGTTGCTGATACGCAGTTACGGTGCGTTCAGCCACCAGTCGTTTGTTGTCGATGATCTTCTTTAAGGTCAACAGCACCTGATTGGGATTCACCGGCTTGATGAGGTAGTCTGAGATCTGGGAGCCGATGGCTTCATCCATCAGGTTCTCTGTCTCGTTTTTGGTGATCATCACCACGGGCAGTTGTTGGTTCACCGCTTTGATCCTGGTCAGGGTTTCGATGCCTGTGATACCGGGCATGGTTTCATCCAGCAATACCACATCCACCAGGTTTGATTTTACATAGTCAACGGCATCGTAGCCGTTGGTTAGTGTTGTAACGGCGTAGCCTTTGTTTTCAAGGAATTTGGTTTGTGACTGTAGCGATTCTATTTCATCGTCTACCCATAAGATATTAGCTAATGGCATATTGGAATTTTTAAGCGGCCCGGCTAAAGATAGGGTTTACGTTTCCTGCGTTGTACCTTTACGGACTGGCCTGTTCAAATTTAACAAATCGTGCAATGGCATTCAGGAAAATCATCAACGATCCCGTTTACGGCTATATCACCATAGATAACGCATTGATATTCGAGATCATTTCTCATCCATACTACCAGCGCTTACGCCGCATCAAGCAGATGGCGCTGGCGCACCTTGTATATCCTGGTGCAGTGCATACCCGCTTACACCATTCCCTGGGTGCATATCACCTGATGAGCCAGGCACTGACCGAGTTGAAGGGCAAAGGGGTGGAACTCACTGCTGATGAAGAAACAGCCGCAAAGATCGCGATCCTGTTGCATGACATCGGCCATGGCCCTTTCTCTCATGCGTTGGAACATGTGCTGATTGAAAATATGCACCACGAAGAATTGTCGCTCTTACTGATGAATCGATTAAATCTCGAATTCAAAGGGGCGCTCACCACCGCTATCGAGATCTTCACCGATACCTATCCGAAAAAATTCCTGCACCAGTTGGTGAGTGGGCAGCTGGATGTGGACCGGATGGACTATCTCACGAGGGACAGTTTCTTTACGGGCGTGAGTGAGGGCGTGGTGGGATACGACAGGCTGATCAAGATGCTCACGGTATACAAGGGGGAGTTGATGGTGGAAGAAAAAGCGATCTATTCCATTGAAAAATTCCTGGTGGCCAGGAGGCTGATGTATTGGCAGGTGTACCTGCACAAGACGGTATTGAGTGCCGAGATGATGCTGGTGAAATTGTTGGAACGGGTCAAGGAACTGGGCGTTCGGGGGGAAATGGATATGGCGGCTGATGATCCTTTGAATATGTTCCTATTGGGAAAGACTACGGGGGATATGGAAAAAGACCTGGATCTGTTCACACAGTTGGATGACACGGATGTGGTGGCCAATATCAAAAAATGGAGCCGTCATGAAGATAAGATCCTGAGACTCCTCAGTGAGGCGCTGCAGAACAGAAGGCTCTTTAAGCTGAGGTTGCAGGCTTTGCCGATAGACGAGGGAGAAGTGGAAGGAAGAAGGGAGAAGGCGATGCTGGCTACGGGTGTTTCTGCGGAGGACGTTCCGTACCTTGTTTTCACAGGCGAGGCGGTCAACAGTCTGTACAACCCCAATGACGAAGGCATTCATATTTTGTTTAAGGATGGTACCGTTCGTAATATTTCCTCCGTGGATAATGCCCTGATTCATCAAAACCTATCGCGCCCTGTGAAAAAATTCTACATTTGTTACTTAGGCGCCTGAGTGCTGCCAACCACATAACAGGAACTATGCAATTTACAGCTGCCCAAATCGCATCGCTGATCCAGGGAAATGTTGAGGGGGATCCCGGAGCCCTGGTAAGTAGTTTTGGTAAGATCGAGGAGGCGAAGGCAGGCCAGCTCAGCTTTCTAGCCAACCCTAAATATGAGGATTTCCTGTACACATCGGGTGCATCAGTGATCATCATCAACAGCAGCCTGGAGCTGAAGCAAGCCGTAAGTGCCACGCTGATCAAGGTACCGGATGCCTATTCTGCTTTTGCCCAATTGCTTACTGCCTACCAGGAGTTGATGTCTCAGCAGCTGCAGGGCATCCAGGAACCGAGTTACATATCAAAAACAGCTAAGCTCGGGGAGAATGTTTTTGTAGGGGCGTTTACATTTATTGGAGAGAACGTGGAGATCGGCAATAATGTGAAGATCCATCCGCAAGTATATATCGGGAACGATGTGAAGATCGGGGACAATTCTGTTATCCATCCGGGGGTGAAGATCTATCATCAGTGTCTGGCCGGGAAAAATGTGACCATCCATGCCGGCTCAGTTATCGGCAGTGATGGGTTTGGTTTTGCGCCACAACAAGACGGAACCTATAAAAAAATCCCCCAGATCGGGAATGTGGTGATTGGCGACGGGGTAGAAATCGGATCCAACTGTTCCATAGACCGGGCCACCATCGGGTCAACCGTTATTCATCCTGGCGCTAAGCTGGATAACCTGATCCAGATCGCCCACAATGTAGAGATCGGCAGCTTTACGGTCATAGCTGCACAAGCGGGTGTAAGCGGAAGCACCAAGATCGGTAAGAATGCGATGATTGGCGGACAGGCCGGTATTGTAGGGCATTTGTCTATTGCCGATGGGGCCAGGATCAATGCACAGAGCGGCGTTACGAAATCGATCAAAGAAGCCAACTTCGCCGTTTCCGGCTCACCAGCACATGAATATGGCGCCATGCTACGCGCCCAGGCGGTTCAGCGCAACCTTCCCGAGATGGAAAAACGCATTGCAGAACTGGAAAAGATCGTACAAGCGCTGAAGGTGGAAAGTTAGCAATCAGTCATACAGTAATACAGACATTCAGGAAATCGGAAGTTGGTATCCCGGATTCCAACATTGGTTATCTTTGCTGGCTTATGGACAATAACTTTAACCCGGACAGGCAACATACCTTGTCCCAGGAAATCAGTATTTCGGGTACGGGCCTGCACACAGGCATCATGGTAGACATGACCCTGAAACCTGCAAATCCCGGTTTCGGCTTCCAGTTCCAACGTATTGACCTGCCCGGGCAACCCGTGATCAAAGCAGATTGTGACCTGGTAGTGGACACATCCAGGGGCACAACCCTGGAGGAAAATGGTGCCAGGGTAAGTACCGTTGAGCATGTCCTGGCCGCGCTGGTTGGCTCAGGCATAGACAACTGCCTGATAGAGATCAATGGACCAGAGATTCCGATCATCGACGGAAGCTCACACCCTTTCATTGAGATCATAGAGGAAGCAGGCATCCTGGAGCAGGAAGCTTCCAAGAGCTGGTACACTATCGATACTAATATTACCTACTACAACGAAGAAAAGCGCGTAGAGCTGGTAGCGATGCCGGCTGTGGAATATAAAATCACCACCCTCATCGATTTTAATTCCCCGGTTTTGGGCACGCAACATGCCAAGCTTACGTCTATGAAGGACTTCAAGGCGGAAATTGCACCTTGCCGGACGTTTTGTTTCCTTCATGAACTGGAAATGCTGCTGGACCACAACCTCATCAAAGGGGGTGACATCAACAATGCCATTGTGGTGGTTGATAAGCCCGTGACTGCTGAGGAAATGGCCAGGCTGGCCAGGGTGTTCAAGAAGGAAAAGATAGAAGTAAAAAGCGAGGGTTATCTCAACAACCTGGAGCTTCGTTTTCCCAATGAACCTGCGAGACATAAACTGTTGGATGTGGTGGGAGATCTGGCCCTCATTGGATATCCCATCAAGGCACATATCATTGCCAATAGGCCCGGTCACTATTCTAACGTAGAGTTTGCCAAGAAGATCAAGCAGTACATTAAGAAGAATAAGCATGTGAAGAACATACCCGTGTATGATCCTACGATGCCACCGGTGTATTCCACTCAACAGATCGAAAAAAAGCTGCCCCACAGGTATCCATTCCTGTTAGTAGACAAGGTAATCGAGCTTACCGATAAGCATATTGTAGGCATCAAGAACGTGACCTTCAATGAGCCATTCTTCGTAGGCCACTTCCCGGGGAATCCGGTGATGCCGGGTGTTCTGCAGATCGAGGCGCTGGCACAAACGGGCGGTATCCTCGCCATCAATGCGCTGCCTCCCGGTGATTACGATACCTATTTCGTGAAGATCGACAACTGCAAATTCAAGCATAAGGTGATCCCAGGTGATACCATGCTCCTCAAAATGGAACTCATGGGCCCTATTCGCAGGGGCCTCTGTGAAATGCATGGTACCGTTTACGTGGGCAATAAGATTGCCACCGAAGCCATCCTGATGGCGCAGCTGGTGAAGAGAGACAGTTGAGCCGGCTTGGAATTTCTATGCCACCGTTACTAAATAGATTATTTTTGCCCGTTATTTAAACATCCGCATGATTCATCCACATACGTATATCCATCCTAACGCAAAGTTGGCCACTAACGTAAAGGTAGACCCGTTTACCGTGATCCACCAGAATGTGGAGATCGGCGAGGGGACATGGATCGGAAGCAATGTCACCATCATGGAGGGCGCGAGGATCGGCAAGAACTGCCGCATCTTCCCCGGAGCGGTGATCGCTGCTTCACCTCAGGACCTCAAGTTCGAAGGAGAAGAAACC
>JBKCVJ010000047.1:0-4458 GCA_046317915.1 Sphingobacteriales bacterium | reverse complement strand
TATTCCCTGCGTAGAAAAATTGTATCCACGGCCAGGCACATTATTGGAACCGGCCACTTTTTCTACAAAGGGCAGGGCAGCGAGATTATTTTTGAATGTGTAATTACGCTCCGATTGATCCTCTGTTGCCACGGTAGGACCCTGCACCACCAGCAATTGGTCTAACGCCATGCCGAGATTACCCGACTGCATAAAATTCAACTGCTTATACAAGATGATGGTAGCAATGATAAAGACGATGGAGATCGAAAACTGAAACACCACGAGGCCCTTACGCAACATAACGGATTTCATAGAGTGTTGCAGTTTCCCCTTCAATGTGTGGATGGGCTTATATGAACTCAGGACGAGCGAAACATAACCTCCGGCGAGGACGGAACCCATCAACACAATGGATAAAATCAGCAACAAAATAGCTGGCTGCAAAAGAGTGGCGAGTGATAATTGAATACCGATGAGCCGATTGAAAATGGGCTGAAGCAATTGAACCAAGGCCAGCGCAAATACCAACGACACCAGGGTGATCAACAGGGTTTCACTCATGAACCGCATGGCGAGCTGCGTACGACTGGCACCCAAGACTTTTCTGACACCGGTTTCCCTTGCCCGCTGCAAACCTTGTGCAGTAGACAGGTTGATATAGTTCACCCATGCAATCAACAAGATGAGTCCGGCAATCAACACCAGCATGTAAACAAACTTGAGGCTGCCAAAGGTCTGTAAGGGATAATCAATGGAGGGACCGAGATGCAGATGTTTAAATGCCTGCAAATAAATCGACTGCCCTTTCGCATCCGGATCTGCAGCCTGTATAAACTTATCCATCGATATGGCCAGATTAACCGGATTTGCACCAGGTTTCAACAAGAGGAAAATATGGGCATATCCATTCTCTAATGTAGACGGATCAGCCCAGTCGTTCCCGCTTCGGTTAGCCGCGGCCGCAAGGGTGTGGATTGATAAGAAAACTTCGGAACGGATATCCATGTTGGCTGGCAGGTTAGGCAAAATGCCGGTGATCTCGTAGGTAGTTGTACCAAACTGGTTAGACATCTCTATCGTTTTGCCCAGTGCATCGGCATCGCCAAAATACTTCTTTGCCACACGTTCCGTTACCACCATGGTCTGTGGCTTCAGGAGTGACGCAGAACCCTTTAGCATCTTGAATCCAAAGACAGGGATAAAATTCCCGTCTACATACTTAACATCTTCTTCCTTGAATGCTTCTTTCTTGTTGCCTTTGGTCACCGTGACCACGCCATTCCCCAGTCCATCGGCAGAAAGTACTGCCGCTTCAATTTCTGGAAAACTTTTCTGTAAGACTGGCACATAGCCCGGAGGAAGATAATAGTTGGCCTCCCCTTTTTCCATAACAGAAATCCTGTATAAACGATCATAGTTTGTGAGAGTTCTGTTGGCACCCCATTCGTTGGCTACAAATTCTGCGATCAACAGGAAAACAGCCATGCCTATGGCCAGGCCTGCAACATTGATCAAAGAAAATGCCTTGTTGCGCTTGATGCTTCTGATGGCTGTCTTAAACATAGTAATAATTTTACCCGTATTACAATAGCTATTAGCTAGTAGCTAATAGCTATTGTTATTCTGATCGTAAACTCTTCACTGGATTAGCCAACGCAGCCTTTATTGCTTGTGAGCTCACGGTAATCACCGCGATCAACATGCTAAGTAACCCTGCAAGCAAAAAAGCAGTGATGGGTATATTGGTACGGTAGGGGTATTCTTTCAGCCAAGTGTGTACGGCCCAATAAGCCAATGGCGAAGCAATCACAAAGGAAACACCCACTAGCTTCAGAAAGTCTTTGGAAAGCAAGGTGGCGATATCAGACACCGTTGCACCAAGAACCTTGCGCACACCAATCTCTTTGATTCTGTTCTCCGCCATATAAGCGGCAAGTCCAAACAAACCAAGGCATGAAATAAATATGGTAAGTCCCGCAAACAGTCCTGCAAGGGTGCCGGCCCGTTGTTCCGCCTTAAACTTCGCGGCATATTGCTCGTCGATGAATTTGTATTCGAAAAGATAGTCGGGGTTATACTTCTTGAATATCTTCTCGGCAGCCAGAAGATTGGCTTCGGTAGATTTAGCTGGATTTAGCCGAATATGGATACAGTTGTTGAACCAAGCCCCTGCACCTTCGATGACCATGGGTTCTATGTTTCGATACGGTGATTTCAAAACGAAATCCTTAAAAACACCCACCACTTTCCAGTCCCTGCTATCATCCTTGATGATTTGTCCGATAGGATCCTTGAATCCCATGAGCTTAACCGCCGATTCATTGATCAATACCGCCAATGAATCTGTAGTGTATGTTTTGAGATCCAGATCCCGACCTGCTACCAATTCAAGGCCCATGGTTTTAGCAACCATATCATCGGCACTATACCGGTCAATGATGGTCTTATCATTGGGATCCTTCCCTTCCCAGCTAAAGCCCCAGCTGTTGCTCCAGCCCTCGGTCATCGGAGCACTGGTCTTTGTTACTGAGCTGGCAATTCCGTTCTGTATTAACTCATTCTTCAGGACATCGTAGTTCTTGCCCAGGTCTTCCGTGAGGAACACATATCCTAAGTTATTCTGGTTGTAACCGGGCTTACGCTCCTTAGCATAGTTGATCTGGTTCCTGACCACAATGGTGGCAATGATCAATATAATGGCGAACGTGAATTGTAAAACCACGAGAATCTTCCTCGGCGTGATCAAAGCATTGGCTTTTTTGAAAGTGCCTTTCAGTACAGCTACGGGCTTGAAAGAAGACATGAAAAAGGCAGGATAGCTTCCGGCAAGCAGGCCTGTAAAGAGAACAAACAGCAACAGGTATAACCAAAACCGATAATCCCCATAGGGTATGCTGACATGTTTTTCAGTAAGGTTGTTGAAGGCAGGTAGTGATATTTGCACGATGATCAGTCCTAGCATACCCGCAATCAATGAGATTAGCATAGACTCCCCTAAAAACTGACCGATGAGTGAGAATCGATGTGCACCAATAACTTTTCTGATACCAACTTCCCTGGCCCTTCTTTCACTGCGGGCCGTACTAAGGTTCATAAAATTGATACAGGCAATCAAAAGGATAAAGGCCGCAATGATCCCGAACAACCGAACAAACTCAATGAATCCACCGGCTTCTACACCATTCTCGAATCTCGAGTATAAACGCCACCTCGACTGAGGGTAAAGGAAAAATCCACCATTGGGCTCATCCTTATCGTACTTCTTACGGTAATCCTTAATGCGCGTATTCACGGAGGCCAGACTGGCATTCTTTTTTAGCAAAACATAGGTTTCCACTGAATTGTTACCCCAGTAGTTATCGTCATTGCCTTCTGCCCGCATGCTTGCCCAGGGCACCAGATATTCAAAATCAAATCTTGTATTCTTGGGAATATCTTTGAGGACCGCCTTTACCACCAAGGGAATCCTTACATCCATGGTGATGGTTTTACCTATAGGATCTGCATCGCCAAATAGTTTCTTTGCAAAACGCTCTGTGATGACAATCCCTGCCGGATCCATCAAGGCGGTTTGGGCATTACCTTTTATAAGCGGAAAACTGAATACTTGCAGAAAGGTTGAGTCTACGGCATTTCCGGACGCGTTCAGGCTCTTATCACCAACTTTGAACAGCCTTTGCGTACTCCAATTCACCCGGGCAACGGCTTCTATTTCCGGATTGTCTGCCTGCAATGCTGATGCGAGTACCTTGGGTGTGGTGTTCCACGACTGGGTTTTGCCGTTGAAGCTACCGCGGTTCCATGCCTCATAGATTCGATCTTTCTTGTCATGAAAACCGTCATAACTGAACTCATGCTGAATCCAAAGCATGATCAGCATGGCCGACGCCATACCAATGGCAAGACCAAGGATGTTGATTCCGGAAAATGCTTTGTTCCTTACCAGATTCCTGAACGCAATTTTGATATAGTTTCTCAGCATAAACTAGATTTTACCACTAGCTATTAGCTAGTAGCTATTAGCTATTATTCTGTGCGTAAGCTCTTAACAGGATTCATCAACGCAGCCCTTATGGCTTTGTATCCAACGGTGATCCATGCCACCAGCAGCGTTAAAGCAACCGCAGTGATGAAAACACCGGGGCCCAACTTGATCCTGAATACAAAATTCTCCAGCCACTTATTCATGCCAAACCAAGCCATTGGCGCAGCAATTAAAAATGCCACAACGATGAGCATGATAAATTCTTTTGAAAACAGAAATACAATGCTGGAAGTGGAGGCTCCCAATACTTTCCTTACACCCACTTCCTTGGTTTTCTGCAAAACCATGAATGAAACGAGGCCATACAAACCCAGACAGGAGATGATGATGGCGAGGATAGAAAACATTTTATACAATTTGGAAAGCTGATCTTCCTGGCGGTAGAAATCTGCAATATCCTCGTCAAGGAATGTTGATGAATTAACATACTC